>CAZCEM010000260.1:0-4148 GCA_964497555.1 uncultured bacterium | reverse complement strand
CCCGGCCGTAGCTTTCGCCGACCACGATGGCGTCACCTACGCGCAGGGTGCCTGATTGCACCAGAACCGTGCAGACGGCTCCCAAGCCTTTATCGAGCCGGCATTCAACCACTACTCCCCGCGCCCGGATGGTCGGATCGGCCTTCAGGTCGAGCACCTCCGCTGCCACTAAAATCTCCGACAGCAGGTCATCGACTCCCTGACCGAACTTAGCTGAAATCTCGGTGCTCTGGTATTTGCCCCCCCATTTTTCGACTAGGATATTATGTTCGGCTAATTCCTTGTAAATTCGCTCCGGATCGGCTGAGGGCTTGTCTATCTTGTTGACTGCCACTACAATCGGCGTATTGGCGGCGCGGGCGTGGTCGATGGCTTCCAGCGTCTGGGGCATAACCCGGTCGTCCGCCGCCACAACTAAGACGACGATGTCGGTTATCTGAGCGCCGCGGGCGCGCATGGCGGTGAAAGCTTCATGTCCTGGGGTGTCGAGGAAGGTGATGTGCTGACCGTTGCACATGACCTCATAAGCGCCGATATGCTGGGTGATTCCGCCCACCTCGCCCTCGGCAACCCGCGACCGGCGGAGGTAGTCGAGCAGGGTGGTTTTGCCGTGGTCAACATGGCCCATGATGGTTACTACCGGTCCGCGCCGCTGAAGGTTCTCCTCCTTGACCTCCTCAACAACTTCCTCTATCTCTGTTTCTTGAACGAATTCTACATCCACGCCGAATTCAGCCGAAAGCAGCTCAATGGTGTCGCGGTCCAACCGCTGGTTTATCGAGATTAACATGCCCATACTAAGACAGCGCTGGATGAGTTCTTGATAGGATATCTCCAGCATACTGGCGAGTTCCTGAGTGGTGATGAACTCCGTCACCTGCATTTTCAAATGTTCTTCCACCACGGCTTCATCAACGTGGGCGTGCAGGTGTCGTTTCTTTCCTTTATCTCGGCCCTCGACCTTCGCCAGGGTCTCTTTAATGGTGGCGGCGACTTCGACCGCGCTCACCTTCAGCCGCTTCTTCTGCCGCCGAGCCTTAATCTGGACTTCCACAACCGGCTCTTCATCCACCTTTTTCTTGGCTCTCTTGCGCGGCTGTTTGGGAACCACCGCTACTTCCCGCTTGGCAACCACCTTCAGCTTGGCGTGCTTTTCGAGGTCTTTATGGAGTTTGACCTCCTGCTCGGTGGAAATAGCGTCTTCCGGGGTTTCAATTGGTTGAAGCAGACGTTTGCGTCTGAGTCGGCGTCGAGCCGGTCGAGCCTCCTCTTCAATCTTCCGCACCTCTTCAACAATCGGAGCAGGCGGCGGCGCGGCACGCTGCCGCTCCTTCTGCTTCCTCCGACGGCGCTCCTGCTCAGCGCGCGTGCGCGCCGCAGCTTCGACCTTAACCTGCTTCTCAGGTTTGGCAGCTCTGACAGCTTCCGGTTCGGGCTGCTTGGGCGCCTGCCGCACAATCTTTAAAGTGCGAGGCTTGGGCAGCTCAATCTTCCTGATATGAGGCTTCTCTTTGTCAACCTTGCGCCGGGTAAATTCAGCGGTTTCAGAAGGCTGCGCTGCTTCGAGGATCCCAGCAGCGGCGGTCGGAGCGGGCGCTTCTGCGAGTTCAGGCTTTACTGAGGGAGGAATTTCAGCTTTGCCGGGCGGACCGGCTGGGGCAGTTGCCGCAGGTTCCGCGCGCGGGATTTCTGGAATGGGCGGTGCAGCAGCAGCGCCCGCTGCTTCAGCGGCGGCTTCAGGCTGTTCAATCTGAATGACTTCGACTTTTTCAGCTAAGGCGGCTTCAGCGACGGTCCTGCGGATTTCTTCCTCTGCTTTGACCGGAGCTGTTTCCGCAGCTTCCGCGGGTTGAATGACTTTTTCAGCGGCTGCCGGCGCTGGGATTTCTAAGAATTCCTTGAACTGTGAGAGCTTGACCTTCTTGGTGAAGGTTCTCCTGTCAATCTTTTTCTTACTCGCCGCCAGCAGTTTTTCCTGTTCTTCCTTTCTCAGGCGGTCGGAGTCGCGTTTCTGGACGGCTTCTTTGCTGGTCGAATGTTCGACTTGATATTGCTGGTACTTGGTTTTATCGAATTTATGCAGTAATTCGACATACATCTCCTCCGTCACCGGGTGCATCTGTTTCCGGCTCACATCATAGCCGTGTGACTCAAGGTAGTCGATGATGGTTGGCGTTACGACCTTGAGTTCTAAGGCAACTTCAAAAACCCGTCGTATCTTCTGTGCTTCCGTCATTAAGCTTGAATCTCAGTCTAAACTGCACGCATTTGTAAAATCGTCAATCGGGCTTAATAGCCTGATTGCTCGTTGACATCGCCTTCCTCAAAATAGGCGCTCAACTTCTCGACTATCAACTCGATTGTGGGGCGGTCGAAATCCGGTATTTGAAGAAGTATGTCGCGAGGGGTGTTCAGCACGTCTTCGGCTGTATTGTACCCCGCGTGTTTAAGGATAGCGACGATGTTCTGAGGCAGTCCCTCCACCTCAGCTAAGTCGAGTTCTTCTTGGTAGTAATCGCTGACTCGCAGCGGTTCGATCTCGAAGCCGGTCAACTGGGACGCCAGACGGACGTTTTGACCCTTGCGTCCGATGGCCAGCGGCATCTGTTCGTCTTGAATCACCGCGGTCACCCGCTGCGAATTGGGCGAGAAGACCAATTCTAAAGGGATAACCGGTGCCATAGCTCGTCTGATGAACACATCCGGATCCTGAGACCAGGCGACGATGTCGATTTTTTCGTGGTTCATCTCCTTGACCACCGCCTGAATCCTCACGCCTTTCATGCCCACGCAGGCGCCGACCGGATCAACCCGCTTGTCATTAGACTCCACTGCCAGCTTGGTGCGGTCGCCGGCTTCGCGAGCGATGGCTTTGATTTCGACGATGCCGTCGTATATTTCCGGCACTTCCAACTCGAACAGCCGTTTGACAAAACTGATGCTGCGCCGGGAAACGATAATCTCCGGATCGCGGCTACCCTCCCGGACTTCGAGAATGATTGCCTTTATGGAATCGCCCCGGCGGTAGCGCTCGTTATAGACCTGTTCGCTGCGCGGCATGATTACTTCTGTCTTTTCGATGTTCAGGCGGATTTCCTGACGGCTGATCTGGTGGATGTCGCCGATGACGACCTCCCCCACCCGCTGGCTGAACTCGTCGTACAGGTTCTTTTTCTCAATCTCCCGAATCCGCTGAATTAAATGCTGCTTGGCGGCGGTGATGATGCGGCGCCCGAATTCTTTCTCATAGTCGATCATAACCATGGTCTCTTCGCCCAGAGCCGCCCAGGGGTCGTACTCCTTCGCATCGTGCAATCCGATTTCCTTAGCGGGATTGGTGACCGATCCGTCCTTCACCACCATCTTTAGGCATTGAATCTCAATATCCCCCTTGTCGGGATTGAAGATAACGCTGAAGTTATCGGTTTCGCCGAATTTTCGTTTGATCATGGAGAAGAACACCGACTCGATAATCTCCTGAAAGGTTTCACGGTCGATGCCTTTTTCTTGCAACAACAATGAGACGGCGTTAACGACCTCGTGCTTCATGACGCTTCCGCTTAGTTTTTTGCCTGGGGTGAGGGGTGTCCAGGACAATGCGAGCGCCGGCGGCCTCCGCCAGCGTCAATTCCCGCGGACCCTCGTCCGTTTCCAATCGGACCGTATCGGGCGCCTGAATCCCGATGAGCTTCCCTTCGACTTGAAGCCCCTCTCGGCTGATGCGCACCGTTCGGTCGAGGTTCTTCCGAAACTGCCATAACTCGCAGAGCGGCGATTCTACGCCCGGCGAGGAGACTTCCAACCGATAACCTGCGGGGAGGTTTTCCTGCAGACTCAATATATCGTAAAGGATCCGGTACACCCGGACACAGTGGTCGATGGTTACGGAGTCATGCTCAAGGTCGATGAATATCTGGATCAACGGCCTGCGGGGACTTCCTGACAGCTTTATGCCGCACAGCAGAAATCCTTGTTCCTCAAGGGGTTCCAACACCAGACCTCTTATCTCATCTGCTGAAAGGGGCATGGTTGAAATTCCGCATATAAGAGAAAGAGTGGGTTTTTAACCCACTCCAGTTTTAATATATAATAAAAAAATGCTTAAGGCAAGCGGATTAGCCCATGAACTCCAATTCCGCCAGATTATT
>CAZCEM010000259.1:0-4166 GCA_964497555.1 uncultured bacterium | reverse complement strand
GTTGACCTACGCGGAGAACCTATTTTCTGGGAAATGACAGCGCGAAGGCATTTCCCACATTCCTGGACAGCCTGCAAGTCCTTTAACCTTATATAATAATCAATTCCTGATGGAAAAGAAAGCAAACTACGCGCAGACAAACACCCATATTGTATTCGACTCATGTGGTTTTATCCGGTAGTGCTTCCTTCAGCGATTGCGGATTGGATTATGAATGCTTATGTTAATATTTTAAGCCTAAGCTTCACGAGGTCTGTCCGGAATTGAAGTTTTTCCGCGATTTGCGCATTTTGGCGCTGGCGCTAACAGCTTGCCTGACCGTCGCTGCCGCCGAGCCGCTTCCCCAGATCGAGATGCCGGAAGTGGTGATCTCCGGTGTCGAACGCGCCACTGTGATCCGCGCTGAACGGCTGCCTACGAGCCTCAGCTCGCCGGAATTCGCCGCCTTCCCTGGCTTCTCCAACGAACGCCCCGCAATTCAGGCGCAGTCCGTCGAGATCATGCCTTCGCGGCCCCTGCCGACCGACATCCCCCGTTTCGCCTTCATCGGCGGACGACTGGGTGGTGGCAATCTCGCAGCGTTGAATGGTCGGCTGGAAGCGGGAGTGCCCTTCCACGCCCTGTCTCTGGGGCTGCACACGCAGTTCGACAAGCTTCCCCGCCGGATCGACGCCGGAGCGCTGCACACCAGCCGCTGGGAGTTCGACGCCACCCACGACATGCCTTTACAATCAAGGGCGTTCTACAAGCTGGGATACTCAGAGGATGGATTTCGATTGGTGGATGTATTGGGTGATCTGCAGTGGAAGGACTTCTACGGCGGAGTGAACATGTCCCCAGCAATTAGTCCGGTCGGAGTCTTCGCGGGTAATTTCGGTTTTGATGTCTGGGACGCCAACGTGCCCGGTCAAAGAGGCGGATCCGAGTGGCAGGGCAGTTTGAATCACCGCGTGAATCTGAGGCTGGTGGAACTGGAGAGTCGATTGAGTTGTCAGTATGAAGCCTGGGACACGGATATTGACCAATTAGGCGTGATCGGCTTTAGCTCGCTGGCGGACTTTCAGGCTTTGGAGTCGGTGGAAATCCGCGCTGGTCTGGCGGGTTATTCGGGCTACACCACCCGCTTCGGTCATCAGACGGGAATTGATCCACGGGTGGAAACCAACTGGAACTTGAGCCGGATTGAGCGAGTCTCGATGGAATGGATGCCCGGCTATGAGGTCTTCCCCACCCGCGAAATCGTCCATAATTACCCCATGATTGTCCACAATACCGGCGGATCCATCGCGGAGGACTTCGCACGGCTGCAATTAACCTACCTGCGTCGAGTGGGCGATACCGGCCAACTGACCGCGCGGCTGCGGTATCATGATTCCCCTCATTATCCTCTGCCATCGAAGGAGGAATCCATCGGCTGGGCGCTTGAAACGACGCGTCTGCGCTGGTTTCAGACGAAATTGGGCTTTAGCCGACAGTTGCTCCAAGACTGGTCAGCCTCCGCATGTTTGGGCTTCAACAGCGCCAAGGCCTGGAATCCCAATCTGAAGCAGGACGCTCCGCAGATCGAACCATGGTTCGCCGAGGCGACATTATTGAACGACGGTCAGAGGCTGGACGCAGCCCTGCGGCTAAAGTGGCGCGACGGCGCGGCGGTGGGCTTGCTGGATGACCGCACCTTCCCGGCGCATTGGGAGAGCGAGGTGTGGGCAGCTTACGAACTGGGACACAGCTTCAGCGCCTTTGCCCAGGTGTCAAACCTGCTCAACGACAGCTGGTGGCTGATTCCGGGTTATGACGCGCCTCCTTTCGCGGCGCTGATCGGACTGGGGTATGGGTACGCGGGGAATGGCAGATTGTTAAGGAAAGAATTTTAAAGAGCCAAGAGCTAAGAGCCAAGATACGAAACGGGCACAAAGTAATTCGCGCTTGGTTACTCTACCTAAATAATGCTTTATGTGCAATTCGAACCTCGCGGCATCATTCCAGCGAAAGCTGGAATCCAGTTCTATAAGAGTATGTTCTTTATTCATAAGTACATACAATTAACGACATAGATTCCAGCTTTCGCTGGAATGATGTGCCTTTGGCGCATTTCCCAGTTATTATGCATACTCTTGGCTCTTGGCTCTTTCCTCTTAGCTCTTGGCTCTTTAATCTAACTTTGGAAACCATCGCGCATGAATCTCTTTCAGGTTCTGGTCAGCGGCGGCTGGCTGATGCTCGTCATCGGGCTGGCGTCGCTGGTGGTGATTGCACTGGGCGTGGGGCGGTATCTCGCCATCCGCCGTTACCGGGATGAACTCGACAAGTTTGTGCGGCGCTGGCGCAGCTCCCCCGCTGGGAGCGATGAAGACGCCTTCCGCGCCGCCTGCAAGGGCAGCTCAGACATCACCCGCGACATGGCGGCGGTATTCGAGCGCCAGCCCCAGGACCGCGCCGACGCGGTCGAAGGCGTGGAAGCCGCTGGGCGGCAGGGATTGTTCCTGCTGGAGAACGGCTTGGGCACCATCGCCACCCTCGCGGCGGTGACGCCCCTCATCGGCTTCCTCGGCACCGTAACCGGCATGATACGCGCCTTCATGCAGATTCAGAAATTAGGCGGCAACGTCAACGCCAACGTGCTGGCGGGCGGCATCTGGGAAGCCTTGGTGACCACCGCCGCCGGTCTGGCGGTGGGCATTCTGGCGCTGGTCATTCACAACTATCTGGCGGGGATGGTGCGCTCGGCGGGGCGTCTGATCGAAGCCGCGGGCGAAATCATCCTGCGGCTGCTGTGGCGGTAGCCCATGAAAATCGAACCGCAACATTCCGCCATCAGCGCCTTCTCGCTGGCATCGCTGACCGACATCGTGATGCTGCTGTTGATATTCTTCCTGCTGTCCAGCACCTACATCATCCAGCCGGGCATCAAGGTTTCTCTTCCTGCCAGCGAAACAGCACAGGTGGTCGATGAGAAGAGCATCGTTGTTACCATCAGCCGCGACGGAACGGTGTGGGTCGGCGACGAGCGCACCGGATTGGAGGGGCTGGCCGGGACGCTGAGACGGCAGATTGTGCATGGCTCGTCCCAGACCGTCATCATCAAAGCCGACAAGCAGGTGTCGCTGGAGACCGCTGTTCGCGTCATCGACCGCATCAAAGCCGCCGGCGGCGAACGATTCCTCATCGCCACCATGAAGGAGGAAGAGTGAACGACCACAGCGAACGATTGACCGGCTGGCTGGCATCCATCGGCGTTCACCTGCTGCTGGGGCTGGCGTTCCTGCTGACGCATCTGGAGCTGAAGCCGTTCGACCTGGACTTCACGCCGGTGTTCTTCGTGCCGCTGGAGGAGCCCACCCTCGGCGGCGGCGAGCCTGAGCGGGAGTGGGGCGGCGAGGAGCCGCTGGTCGAGCTGCCCCGACGGCCGATGCTGGACGAGACCTCACCCTTGCTCAAGCTGCCCGAGCGCCAGAAGCCCGCCGTCGCCGCTCCCATCCCGCAGGGCAAGCCCGACTTGACCAAGGTGGAGGCCTTGCGGCCGGGTGTGCGAGCGCCGCTGCCACTGCCGGGCGAGGAGCGTGTGCGAGCCGCCATCAAGCCCCTCCCCATCAACGACGAGGCCTTGTTCGGACAGCGTTCGGACGTGGTTGGAGAGAAAATTGCCAGCGAGGAGATGTTCACCATCAAATGGGAAGGCGGACCGACGCGGGTGAAGACCTCCGGACGGCTGCCGGAATTCCCTCGCAGCGTCAACCGCGCGGTGAAGATTCGGCTGGCGTTCACGGTCGCACCGGACGGGAGCGTGGTTTCTATCACGCCGCAGACCAAGGGCGAGCCGGAGCTGGAGAAGGTGTCGGTCGATGCGCTGCGAACGTGGCGTTTCAATCCGCTGCCTCAGGGCGCAGCGCGACAAAACCAGAACGGAGTGATTACATTCGTGTTTGAGTTGAAGTAGGCTGGAGGCTGGGGATTAGGTGCCGCAGGGTGTCCTCATCCTGCGGAAAGTTGAGGGGGTTCTTCGCTGTTTAGTGTGGGCAGCGCTAAAAACCAAGCATTCCGCGTGAGATGGCCATAAACCTTAGGTTTGGCCACCTTTGCTCTGGCATTTAAGCGCGCATAAAGGTTTTCCTACTGTCATTTCCCAGAAAATAGCGCCTGCGACGCGTAGGTCGGGCCTCCGAGCC
>CAZCEM010000258.1:0-4182 GCA_964497555.1 uncultured bacterium | reverse complement strand
ATTCCAGCTTTCGCTGGAATGATGCGTCTTCGATGCATTACCTCCGCTATAAAAAAGAAAATGCAACTCTTAATAGTCGAATCAACATGCCAGCGAAGAATTTCGTGTCTGATGGCTGAAAGGGCCTAAGAATCTTGACTAACGCAATAATGCCAGTTTACGCGACGCTGACCAGTCCCCGGCTTGCAGACGAACCAGATACCAACCGGCGGCCCAGCTCAGTCCATCAATAGAAACCGTCTGAACTCCACCGGCAGTATTCGTCCACTCATAACAATAAACCACCCGCCCGGCGAGATTCGTAACCGTTAGGATGGTCGAGAAGCCAAGCGGCGCGTCAAAGGTCAATGTTATTTGACTGTTGAAAGGATTCGGCGCGGCGGTGAGAATACCGGACTCGGCGGGAGGAAGCTCCCCGCTGGTATTAAAAGGGACGGCAGCTGCATCTCGGTTGATATTGATTATCGCCAAACCGTCCGTCAATCCCTCATCCTCGATCCAAACCGCATCAGCGTCGGTTTCAACGCCTTTTCTCCATAAGCGGAAGGTGACCTCAGCGCTGTCGGTGATTCCCTCGCTGATGGAGAACCCCCACGGTCCGTTTCCCTTGAGAACCACCGCGCCCAGACACCAGTTCTCCCGCGAGAAAGCCCCCAGTTCCGCTCTCCCAACGTCGAAGCGGTCATCGGCGCGCACTATCAGGCTCATGCTCCACAGCCCCGGTTCAAGGGGAAGAAAATGGCTCGGCGGCGTCCATTCAGCATCCGCCAGCCTCGCCTGAGCGGAATCTCCTTCAGCCCACACAAGCTCGCAGTCCTCAGCCACGTGAATAAAATACCCCTTCCCCCGATGCAACCGCCCCATGTTGGAGAAGCTGTAGTGAGGCGCATAGAATCGGCCGTATTCATCCCGCGCCAGCAACAGATTGTCGCCCAGTCCCTCTAAGGCGGTCTCCACCCATTGAGGATTTTCCGGCAGATAAGACGCCATAGTCCAGCCCGCTGATAGAGGAATGGGCGTGTCCACCGGCGTCGGTTGTCCTTCAACCGCAAGGCTGTCGGAGACGGTCATCTTGACCAGATAGCCCCAGCGTACGTCCCAATCGCCGATGGCGTTTTCATCGGCTGCCGGCAGAAAGAGGCGGTTGTTGATGTCCTTGACCACTATCAGACGGCGGCGGTCTATCACCGGCTGCCAGACGACCTCCAGGTTCGGCGGGGCGGGCGCTACCGGCGAGCCGACGATGTTCCAGCCGGAATTCAGGAAGACCGTGAACGCTGCCCGTTCATCCCCCTCAGGCTCGGTCTGTATCAACCAAACCGCGGCTTCGCCGTTCAGCATGGTATTGCCGGCGTAGGTGTAGCCTTCTTCACTGACGGTCACCGAAACGCCTCTGTCGGTCAGGCGGCCGCCGTAGGTTTGCGACCATAGAAGCTCTCCGTCAGCGTTGTAGCGGGCTGTGAGCATGTCATGGGAACCGGCGCCTTGGGAGTCGGTAGTGCCGATTAAAATGTATCCGCCGTCTGGCAGTTGTTTTAAGTCATTCCACGATTCCTGACGGTTACCCGAATAAAGCGCGTTCCATTGCAGCTCGCCGTCCGCATCGGTCTTGACCAGCCAGCCGTCCATGTCGTCGGGATTATCCTCGTCGAGAATTGTGTATCCCGCGAGTGCGAAGCCGCCGTCAGCGGTTTGGATGAGGGCGAAGGCATCGTCGTTGGCGTCGCCGCCGTAGGCTCGCGCCCAGATTTCATCCCCGTCTTCGTTCACGCGGTACAGCCCCATGTTTTTCCCGCGGTTGCCGATGGACATGGCGTAGCCGGTCAAAGCCCAGCCGCCGTCAGCAGTTTGGACGTGGGCGCGTCCGAAGTCGAAATCTTCGCCGCCGTAGGTCCGCGACCAGAGAGTTTCTCCATCGGCGTCGATGCGTATCAGCCAGTAATCCTTCTCACCGGCGCCGAAGGACCAGGTGTATCCAAACAGTGAGAATCCATCGTGCAGAGCCTGGACTGAACAACACTGGTCGTAATGTCCGCCGCCGTAGGTCTGTTCCCAGATTACATCGCCGTCGGGATTCAAACGCAGGGCATACCAGTCATCTTCGCCGGCGCCGTAGGAGCGGGTGTATCCACCGACGACGATGTCCCCATCGTCAGACTGAGCCGCGGCGGCGCCTACTTCGGTGTCTTCGCCGCCATACCTGCGCTGCCATTCCAACTCGCCTTTCGAGTCGGTCTTGAGTACCAAGACGTCCGATTCGCCGGTTTGGGGATTGACGCTGCGTCCCACTAATAGGAAACCGCCGTCGGCCAAGCGGATGTGCCGGAGGCAATCGAGGGTGCGGTCGTCTCTGAAAGTACGGCTGAAACGGATTTCGGGCGCCGCGCTGCCGATGGAGGCGGTCATCAGTATCAACAGAAAAACTAATCCGAGATGTTTCATGGAAATATTCCGGCTCAGACTTCCGGGTATTCTCCCCTTTTGGTGGGCGGGCATTCTTTTCCACTCTTGTCGAGCGGGAAGCCCGACCTACGCGATGAAGGAACGAAATCCGCGTGGATGAGCGCCCCGTCTGTCAACCAAGACGGTCAACCTGCGCGGATAGGAGATACATCTCCAGCAAGCTGGACAGGCCCCAAGCCGCGACAGACTCATCTGTTATTAAAAAAACTCAACCTTCCGATCCTCCCTCCACTAAAGCGGCTTCAGTCGGTTTCAGCAGCAACAGAACGATTTCCGGCGAGGCGCCAACGCGAACCGGGGGACCCCACGTGCCCACGCCGCTGCTGAGATACAGATACATGCTCCCGAAGCGACTCAAGCCCTGAGGCGTTCGATAGACTAGGTTCGTCAGGAATGACGCCGGCCAAAGCTGTCCGCCGTGAGTATGCCCACATAGCATCAGATCCACGCCTGCCGTTGCCGCTTCGGAGATGCGCTGTGGCGTATGGTGCATCAAAATCACCGGCAGATTAGCGTCCGCCGAGGCGAGCACGTCTTTGAGGGGCGGCTGCGGTTTGCTGTACTGCCCGCGCGCCGTAATATCGTCTATTCCCGCCAGATTCAATACTTCGCCCACTACCGTCAGGCTGTCGCGCAGAACCGGTATCCCCGCTTCCCGCATCAGTTTTTCAAAATCCTCAACCCCGGAATAAAACTCGTGATTGCCGGTTACAGCGATGATCCCGTCGGTCGCTTGGAGTTCCTTCAACGGTTCGATGATCCAGCGCATCCGGTCGATGCGTTCGTCTATCAGGTCCCCCCCCAGCAGGATTAAATCAGGATTGAGAGTATTGATTTCCTGCACGATCCGTTTCAATCGCCGCTCGCCCACCAGCACGCCCAGATGAAAATCGGAAACAAACACCACCCGATACTCCCCGCGCTCCGGCGCGAGTCGCGGCAGTTCCAGCGATATTTCCCGCACCACCGGGAACATCGCGCGCACCCGCCCGCCGGTCAACAGCATGATGATGATTACACTGGCGCCGGTCAGCGCGATGCGCCCCATCTGGGTCCGGTCGAAGAGCAAAACATTAGGCAGCCAACCGAAGACTGGATCCAGAAACCGAATGATGTCAAACAAAACGGCAAACAGCAGCCCATAGTACATCGCTCCCAGCCAGAAGCCGCCCATCCAGGTAAATAGTCTTTCCAAGGGCGACAATTCCTGCAGCGCCCGCCCTAAAGGATAGCTGAGAATCAGCGCCAGCAGCGCCAGCTTCAGTATCCAGCTCCAGGAGCCCGGAATCGACGCGCCCTGCATGACCCGCCGGTACACGTAGTAGTTGACAGCGGCATAAACCAGCAGCACCAGGGCGAGAAATATCAGAAAGGACCGCAAATGTTCTCTCTTTTAGCGAGGTTGAAGCAGGAACGTCAACAGCCGGCGTCAGCCTTGGGAGGGCGACTCGAGCTGTCGGTTGAGTTCCTTGACGATTTCGAGGGGATCGAGGTTCATTTTCTCGGCAGCTTCGGTCAGCGTGCCCCAGAGCGGTGCGCCGCACTGGACGCAGATGACGCCCCGAGCCATCAGCACGGGAACCAGTTCGGGGTAACCGCGCACCAGTTCTTCAATCTCGATGTCCGGGTTTATCTGTCTTTTATGCCTGTTCATTATTATTAAGGGATGCATTTTCTTTTAAACGTTGAAAAAAGGCGTCGAAGACGCATCATTCCAGC
>CAZCEM010000257.1:2068-4182 GCA_964497555.1 uncultured bacterium | reverse complement strand
GGTCGGGTTCGGAGACCCGACCTACGCGGTGATGAGGGCTATTTTCAAAGGAATGACAGCTTAAGACTTCGTTTTTATCCTGCGAAAAATTAGAGGAACTAATCCTCTGATACCTGCCTGAGTACAGCCCCGGAAGTGAATCCCGCCCCAAAAGCCACGTCGATTTCAATGGCGCCCGGACGCTTGCCCCACTCATCTACATAGGCTATCGGGATGGTGCCCGCTGAGGTGTTGCCGTAGTTGATCACCCCGTCGGTGTAAACCTGGTCCGGACGCATCTTCAAACCCTCTTGAATCGCATGGACAATCCGCAGATTCGCCTGATGAGGGATTACATAGTCGATGTCGTCGAGTGTCAGCGGTCTTTCAGCGGTGCGGTTGTACTTGTCAATGACCGTCTTGATGTCCGACATCATCGTGCGCACCGCCACCGGAAACAACCGCCGTCCATCCATCCGCAGGAAGGGGTAATTGGTCTGAGTGAAGTACTCCATCTCCATCGTGACAGGATCCTTCAACGGCGCCTTCATGAACGGGTCGAGGTACAGGAGGTCGGCGTAACGGCCCTGGGTATGGGTGTACGTCGCCAGAATCCCGCCCGATTTGACCGGACCGATAACCGCTGCGCCAAATCCGTCACCGAAAAGCACACAGGTGCCTCGATCCTTCCAGTCGGCGACCAGCGACAAGCCGTCCCCGCCGACTATCAACCCGTAAGCCTCATCACCACGCTCGAGCAGGTCCAGCTTGATGTGGTAGCAAACGTCCTCCAGTGCGAAGATAAATCCCGAGCAACCCGCTGAAATGTCCACTGCGGAAAGCTCCTCAAGCTCCAGTTCCCTCTGTATAAGGGTTCCTAGACTGGGAAATCCGAGAAACGTGTTGACGCCCACTCGCAGATGGCGGATAAGCTGAGGATTCACCCCCGAATGCTCGATAGCTGCGCGCGCAGCGCTCACCGCCAAGCTCTGAATGGACTCACCCGCGCCTATGATGCGCCGAGTTTGGATGCCGGTACGCTGCTGAATCCACTCGTCCGACGTATCGACCAGCCGCTCCAGATGCTGGTTCGTTAAAACGGCTTTAGGCAGCGCCCGCCCCACGCCGCAGATGCCGATTCGCTTGATATCCGTCATGCTCAACCTTCTGAAAGCCAGAATGTATCAATATAATTTGAATTAAGGTAAAATAAAACACTGTCATTGTCATTTTTCACTTAGCCGCGGATGGAGATGCTGACTCGGAAGGAGAATTCTTGAGAAGCGACCTTTCCAGTTTTCTTATTATCCTGGACACCGTATTGGTATTGAACTCCGCCTTTGACCGAGGATGAAAACGAATAATCTATCGACGGCGATACTGACCACTGCTTTGATTCGTCGGTGACCGTGAAGGTGAGCTGGTCAGCGGAGGTCTCCTGTTTGGTTTGCCGGTTTGAGAAAGAAAGGGCAAAGTTGGTGCTGTTGTTGAAGCGTTTATTCTTGAAGGGCCAAACAGGAATGGGAATTCGGAAGCCTGTTTTGGAGGTGTAATTGGCGGAGATGTCGATTGATTTAGTGGTGCCGCGGTTCTTGACCGACCTGCCCAGGCGCTCGTCAGTGGTATTGACGGTGTAGTTATAGCGCATGGAGCTGCCAACGCCGCCCTTCCAACTGACGTTGACGCCAACGAGGGGCGAGAAGGACTTTTCGTATTCAATTGAAGTGGGGGTGCGCTGGGAGTCGGGATGGGCGTATCCGCGCCAGGCCTCGGAACGGTTGCCGTGGAAGGTGTTTTCGACGGTAACACTGTTTGTCGCTTTCTGCACGAATTCCAGGTCGTTAAGTCCTGTCCAGTTTATCGTCCAATTTAAAATGGGGTATTCCTTGACGTTGGTGCCGCCTTTCTCGAATTGGTACCATACGGTGTGGGCGTTGGTGCCGTTGGTCTGGCTGTTGAGGGTGGTCGTCTTCGAGGAGGCGATGGCGTAACTGAGGTTCGACAGCCTCAAGGTGCGCGTTATCTGCAAGCCGGTGCTGAGGTTGTGCTCATCGGTGCGGCGGTAGGAGTCGCGCAGCACCCAGTTGCCCGCCGCTTTGCCCAGCTTGGGATCCTTGGTCAAACCCAATCGGTAG
>CAZCEM010000257.1:0-2058 GCA_964497555.1 uncultured bacterium | reverse complement strand
TCTGGATGCCGTTGCTCTGATTATACTGCCACCGCACGTCCTGCAGCCGGCTTAAAACCGCGCGCAACAAAGACAAAGGGCTGGGTCCGGCTTTTTTCGGCTTTTGGATAGTGGTGTCCATCGGCGCTTCGAATTTCGTAGTATCCTTGACCGCGCCGGTGTCGCTACTGGAAGGGCTGGGCTGAGACTCTTCGGGCGGCGTCTCCTCCTCCGCACTTGGAACCTGAGTCAAACTGCTGGACTGGGGCGGTTCGCCGAATGTCTCTAAGTCGCCGAAGGGGCTCGGTTCCAGCATCATGTCTTCCTGCGGCAGCAATCCGCCGGATTTGTCCAATTTACCCGGCTCCATGCTCGGCAGAGCACTGCTCCCCGAGGGCTTCTGTCCGCCAGATGTCCCCTTACCGGGCACCCCCCCTTGGTCTTTAGGCAGCTCTAAGTCCTCGAACGGCAGACCGAACGGCTCGACAGCGCCGTTTTTGCCCTCCGGACCAACTATATCAGCCCCGCTGCCCATGCCCAGGGCGTTGATTATCACCGGCAGACCGAGGGTGATGTTAGTCGTGAGCGAGGCGTTGACGCCGATGCTGCGGTCGCCGGGACCGTAAGGCTCGCGCCAGGACCATTGATAGGTAGAGCTGTAGGTCCCGTCGGTGGACAGCCAGTTGACAAGCTGCGGACGCAGGTTCACCGAATAACGCTGCGTCTCGTTGTTATCGACAAACCGCTCGCCGAACAGGCTCCAGAACAACTCCTTCTTCTTTTTTTCAATCGCTGTGTAATAGGCGGTGGTGTCCAGTATCATCACGCTGTCCACTGGATCGAGAATGCGGTACTCCAGGGAATCCACGATGCGGCGGGCTATCTCAGTGCGGAGTTCATCTTGACGAACCCGGTCGGCGTTGATGGTGTTTCCGTAAGTCAACGTCACCGGCGTGAGGGGCATCCAGTTGACGTTGTAGGTCCGGTCAAATGAGAAAGGATCATTCTCACGCAGGCTGCCCCCACGGTTTTTAGACACGTCAAAGGACTCATTGGCTGCCACCTGAACCGAGACCGACTCCGGCAGAGGACGAAGCTTGCTTTCCGCAAATTTGGTCAAAACCGGCGTATTAGCCGCCCAGCTGAACCAGTTCACTTCCAAAGGTTTATCGAAACCGAAGGTATAGCCGGCTTGAGCGTTGTTGACCCGTCCTTTCCTGAAAAGGTAGTTCGGATCGGTGGAATAAGATTCCTTATGGGTGAGCGACATCGTCATTTTATCGAGGCTGTAATGCACTAAGAAGTTAGGTGAGGCTTTACTCTTGCCGTAGGTGGCTCTCATGGAATAGTCTTTTTTCAGCGAGATAAGCGAATCCACCGGGGTCTCGTACACCGGATTGTCGGACATCTTCCGATTGTCTTTGATGGTGGTCTTAAACACGTCGTAGATGTCCACCGACTTCCCGCTGAGGGACGAGAGTCTTATATCGCTGCCGGGTTTATATTTGGGGACATAGACGTCTTGGCTGAAGTTGAAGCTGAGCGGGATGCGCACTCCCCACTGAGGCTGCAGGAACTTCCCCAGTTGAAACTCGGTCGAGAAATCGCCCGAAAGCTGCTCCTTGTTCCCAGCGGCTGCTTTCCGGCTGTCCACGCTGTGGAAGTTGGCGTCCCGCTGAGATAGGTCGGCGGTGATGGTCATCAGGTCGGCGACGTCCAGACGCATCGAACCCCGCGCGGCCCAGCCGGGGTCGCGGTTCACGTCCGAAACCCGCATCTCATCGACCCACAGCTCAACCCCGTCGGCTTCGGAAATCTCCTGACCGAAGTTCTTGACACCGATGATGATCTCCGTGATTTCGCCTAATGAAGGACTGCCCACCACGCGAATCACGTCGCCGTTGGGCAGAATGTCGTAATTGCGCAGGGAATCCTGCTCCCGCAGGAACTTCAGAGACGCCAGCCGTTCGAGGTCGATTTCGATGACGTTTTCCTTATCCCAGCCGGGATGCAGCTTCTGGGAATACTCGTAGTAGTTGCGCATAGTATCCGGGCCCAATCTCACAAACATCTCCAGGT
>CAZCEM010000256.1:0-4187 GCA_964497555.1 uncultured bacterium | reverse complement strand
CGATGATGCTGGGCACCGTGCCGGGAATGTTATACAGGCGGTACTGCTTCTGCAGGTCCGGGCGCGGCAGCGAGTGCAGCAAGCCTTTGGTGTAAGGATGCAGCGGCTCCTCGAACAAGGGCTCGATGTCGGCCGTCTCCTGCACCATCCCGCCGTACATCACCATGGCTCGCTGGCAGGTCTCGGCAATCACCGCCAGGTCGTGCGTGATGAGCATGATGGCAGCTTCCTTCCGGCGCTCCTTGATCTTCTGCATTAACTCGAGTATCTGAGCTTGAATGGTGACGTCCAGCGCGGTAGTAGGCTCGTCAGCGATGAGCAGCGACGGGTCGCAAGCGAGGGCAATGGCGATCATCACCCGCTGGCGCATACCGCCGGAGAACTGATGCGGATAATCGACCATCCGTTTGTCCGCAGCGGGGATACCAACACTCTCCAGCATCTTCACGGCGTGGTCATACACCTGCTCGGGCGGAACATGATTATGATGCTTGATGATCTCCATGACCTGCATCCCTATTGTAAAAACCGGATTCAGGGACGTCATAGGCTCCTGGAATATCATGGCAATCTCTCGACCGCGAATCTTGCGCATCTCCGGCAAGCTAAGCTTCAGCAGATCGCGCCCCTGAAACATAACCGAGCCTTCGACAATCTTGCCGGGCGGATCGGGAATCAGGCGGATGAGCGACAGAGCCGTCACCGACTTTCCGCAGCCGGACTCCCCGACCACGCCAAAAACTTCGCCCTTGCGGATGAAGAAATCCACGCCATCGACGGCTTTGGCGACGCCGGCTTCGGTATGGAAATGGGTTTTCAGGTTTTTGACATCGACTAAGACGTCTTCGTGTATTGCGGGATAAGGAAGATCGTCTCTCAAGTTGCTGTCTTTCATGAGCGAATTCTATCTGAATAGTAAATGAACGGATGCAGGGCTGAAGGCTATTGGCTTTTAGCTCAGGATTATAAACCTAACCTCAAGCCCTAAGCCCGTAGCCTACAGCCTTTTTACCTACCGCAGCCGTGAATATTCCCTGGGATCGAACGCCTGCCGGATGGCTTCGCCGATAAATACCACCATCAACAGGGTGACGAACATCGCTCCCAAGGGAAACAGCACCAGCCACCACGAGAAGATGTTCGCCATGCCCTCGCCTACCAGTTCGCCCCAGGATGGCGTAGGCGGCGGTAATCCGAAGCCCAAGAAGTCAAGCCCTACCAACGCCCCAATACCGCCGATGACGCTGAAAGGTGCGAAAGTGATGATGGGCACTAAGGCATTGGGAAGGATGTGCTTGAACACAACCTTGACGTCGGTGGCGCCCATGGCGATGGCTGCGTGGACGTAGTCTTTGGCTTTCTCACGATAGAACTCGCCGCGCATAAAACGAGTCATGCCCACCCAGTTTGTCAGGCACAGCAGGAACACCAGCAGTATGAAGTTCGGCTTGAAGATGGAGCTTATGATGATCACGATGTAGATAGTAGGCAGGGAGCCCCAGACTTCGATGAAACGCTGCATGAGTATGTCGTACTTGCCGCCGAAGTAGCCCAGCGAGGCGCCCACGGAAATGCCGACGAAATAGGAGATGATTAACAGCAGCAGCGAGAAGGACAGGGATATGTTAAATCCGTACATCAGCCTCACGAACACGTCCCGGCCGCGGTCGTCGGTGCCTAACCAATGCTCCTTCGAAGGCGGATTCGGCGGCGACTTGCCGCTGACGTCCGTCAGGCTTTCATAGGGCCCGTAGGGATAAAACGGCATTATGACCCGGTTTCCGGCGTTCTCCTTTATGAATTGCTTCTTCAGCGCCCGATAATCGACGTCGCTGTAGGTTTCCAATCCGAAGGTGTTTGCTGGGTAGTATTTGAAGACAGGGTAATAGGTTTTGCCTTCATATTTGACCATCAGCGCCTTATTGTTCATTAACAATGGGCAGAAGAAGGACACCACATATAAGATGATGATCAAAATGAAACTGTGGTAGCCTCGCTTGATCATCCGAAACCGCCGCAGCCGCTTTCTCAGCAGGGATTCGGATCTGTATGCAGTAGGAGTTTCAGTGCTCATGTGGTGCATCCTAATTGAATCGAATCCGCGGATCGACAACGGCATAAGCCACGTCCGACAGGATGTTGCCCAGCAGTCCAATGATGCTGCCTATCACCAAAAATCCCAGCGCCACCGGATAGTCGCGGTAGATGAGGGCATTGTAGCCCAGCAGTCCGATGCCGTTGATGTTGAAGGTTTTCTCGATCATGAAGGAACCGGCGAGGAAGATACTAATCAGGTGTCCGATCTCGGTCGCCATGGGGATTAACGAATTGCGCAAGGCGTGAAGGAACACCACTCGCTTCTCGGTCAGACCTTTAGCAAAAGCGGTACGAACGTAGTCCTGTCCCAGGTTCTCGATCAGCGAATTCTTCATCAGGATGGTCATAGTCGCGAAACCACCCAGAATCCAGGCAATACCCGGCAAGATCGTATGATATACCTGATCTACGACCTTGCTGAAAAAGGTAAGATCTGCCCAGTTTTCGCTTCGGAATTCACCCAATGGAAATACATCCCAGAAGCTGCCGCCACCCAGCAGCACCAGCAGGATTGCGCCGACCGCCCAGCCTGGCATAGAATAAGCGATAAACACCAGAATACTGGATAATGTGTCAAATTTGGATCCATGTTTTATGGCTTTGGCTACACCCAGCGGGATACAGATCGAATAGGAGGCAATGAAGCCCAGCAGTCCGAAATACACCGAAACCGGCAAGCGATCAGCGATGGTCTTCAACACTGGTTCAGCGAACACATAAGAGGTGCCGAAGTCCAATTGAATAATGCGCCAAATCCAGGTCAGATAGCGCATATAGATCGGCTTGTCCATGCCGTAGAACTTCTTCATCTCGGCCATGGCCTCTTCCGGCAACTGCATCCCGCCAAATTGCGTGGCGCTGGCGCTGACGCCCACGTCAGGCGCGGCGCCGAACTGCCCGGCACCGCCCATCGAAGCGACGCCCATTTTTATCTTCATGATCTCCTGCTCCAGAGGACCCCCAGGGACAATCTGGAGAATCACGAAGGTGACAATTGTAATGCCGATGAAGGTGGGGATCATCAGCAACAGGCGTCGTATGAAGTAGTTTGCTAAACCGCCCATTAAAAAACCTTATAGTCGGGACCCAGGAACATGGATTCTGTCCAGAAGTTCAGGAGATGAACCAAAATCGACGACGCTCGTCTTTGCGAATCAGCCGAAGGCTGATGAAGCAATCTCATAAGTTTGCTTCGCCTGCCTTCGGCAGCCTCGCAAAGACGAAGATGGATCACGTAAAGACGACCTATCAGACTAAAAACCTACATCCCCTTTATCTCATAACTGCGGCCGTGCTCCTTTTCGTACTCCACCCAATATAGAACCTCCGTCTCGCCCACGGGAAGCTGAATGGACGGGTCTTTGAGCGCTTCGTTCAGGCGTTTCTCCATTTCGGGATCGATCCACCAGTAACTGATGATGGAAGTCCAATCACCGATGCGGGACAGGTAGAACGGCGGCATCTTGAACTTGTTCCAGTACAGAATCCTCTGGAACGGGGCGAACCAGCCCAGCGCATAGGGCTGAATCTGCATCAGAATGCCGTCTATTTCGCGGATCATATCGATGCGCTTGTTCTGGTCGAATTCGACGTTGTATTGACGACAGATCTCGTCGATGCGGTCGTTCTTGACGCCGGCGAGGTTGTTGGTGTTGAGGGGATCAGCCGTCCAGGACGACCAGGAGTTCTCCGGATTGGGGAAGAAGAGCCCGCCCCAGGACTGCCAGTGGAACTTGAACTTGCGTTCGTTCACCATCTTAAACATGGTCTGGCTGGTGGACTGCTTCAAGTCCAACTTTATGCCGACGTTTTTAAGGTCTTCCTGATAGATGGTCAAGATGCGCTCGAAGCCCTTGGAATCATAGGTGAGTTCGAGTTGCAGTATCTCGCCCCTGTCGTTGACGAGCCAGCCGTCCGTGTTGCGGTTCTTCCAGCCGCATTCTACCAGCAGCTTGACCGCTTTTTCGGGATCGTAACGGTAGATGGGATTATGCGGATTGGCATAGACGCTGCCGGGCTCGTAACTGTCAATGTAAGTGTATTCATTGAAGAAGAGGTTTTCGATCAGTTTCTTCCGGTTCAGCAGAAAA
>CAZCEM010000255.1:0-4196 GCA_964497555.1 uncultured bacterium | reverse complement strand
TGTTCAAAAGAAAATGCACCCCTTAATAACACTCTCTGACAGCAGCTCATTCCTCAGCAACTGGATTGCTGTCCTTCGCTGTTATATCCAAGGATTCCGTTTCAGGTTTAAGCGGCTTCTGGGTCCACGGTTCCTGCAGACGGGCATCGTCATTGGCGACGTTGTTGATTCTGCGGGACACCTGATAGGCCTCCATCAAGTCTTCCGGGTAGGGATTCAGAAGCGGCATCAGCCGTTCGGGCGGAAGCTTTTCAGGCCTCAGCCACAGGTCGAAGTCCGACGGCTCAAGAATGACCGGCATCCGCGAATGTATCTTCTTCACCGCCTCATTGGCGGCAGTGGTGATGATTATGCAGGACTTGACCGGATCTCCCTCCGGCGGCTGCCAGGAACTCCACAATCCGGCGAACGCAAAAGGCTTTCCTGATTTTAAACGAATAAACCAGGGCTGTTTCGGTCCCCGTCTCTCTGTGGGAAATCCCCATTCATAGAATCCATCCGCCAGAATAAGACATCGCTTCGCTCGCAGCGGATTGTTGAACACCGGTTTCTCAACGAGGGTTTCCGCGCGGGCGTTTATCATCTTCGCGCCGATGGACTCCTCTCTCGCCCAGAAGGGAATCAAGCCCCAGCGGCATTCGGTCAACCGCCGGCTGCCCCGGTTGAGCACCACGGCGACGGTCTGGGTGGGAGCGATGTTGTAACGAGGCGCCGGCGCGGATTCAGCCGTCAAACCCTCCACCAGCGCCAGTATGTCGCTAAGCTCTGCGCTTAGGGAAAACCTGCCGCACATTATTCTACATTCCCACTATTTTAAGAGCCTCCGTCAGAGGCTGTTGTACTTCCATTAAAGCTCGACTGATGGCGTCGATGCGGTCGCGGAAAGGTTCGCCGGTCCATTCGTCCATGTAGGTCTTCTTGAACTCGACCGCCAGCCCGCAGACCCGCTCGGGAAAGGTCTGATGCACCCAGCGCGCCATCCAGCCACCGGCGAACTTGATGTTCTCGCGAATGTCCACACCCTCGCCCAGTCCGGACGACAAACCCACTGTCCGGATAAAGGTCTCCACCACCGGCGACCAATAGACTCGGTTCATGTTGCTGGTGCCGACAATGATTCCAGGATTGTAGTCCTCCGGCGCAGGCGGTTTGTCGGGTCCCTCCCGGCGGTAGTTATAGGAGTGAACGTCCAGCAGAATCACCTTGCCAAACCGTTCGACCATGCGTGTAAGCAGCGCCTGCAAATCGCGGTAGTAGGCGTCGTACAGCGCCAGCGACCGCTCCAGCACCTCCGGCGGCGGCGGTTTCTTCCAGACCTGCATCCCCCAGGATTGCTCAGGGAGAACATAAACCGCCCGCTCGCGGGGGCGGTTCAAATCTACTTCGAATCGGGAGCGATGTACGATGAGCCGCGTCTCAAAGACATCCGCCCACAGGCCGGTGAAGGCGTCCTCCTCGCGGGCGCGGTCAGCCGTATCAATGGCGAATAAAGGAATCAGTTCATCGCGGATTTCGTGGCCATTGTGGATGGCGGTCGCGACAAGTGGAGAAACGGGATTCTCCCGAAGGTCCCATGTGGGTAAAACATCCATAATAGGATTAGGCGCGGTCACATGTTTTTCATCATTACCGTTTAAGATACATCATAACATACTAAATACGCAACAAAATGAATCCCCAACAACAGCAGTTGCAAGTTTGTATTCCTGAAATTCCGAAGCCTCCAGAATTGACTTCGATAAATCGTAGATGACATTCTGCTTAACATATCGCTTGTAAGATATCCCTATATGCACTAAATTATTATCCGGCGCTCAACTAAAACCCTTCGGAGGATACATGAAACGTCATTCCTTCTTTTCGGTCGCCGGCGTGACGGTTGTTTTAATCCTGACGCTGTCCGCTTGGGCGGCTCCGATTCAGGAAACCACCGGTCAAACCGCCGCACAAGTTTTTGAAAGCGCAGGATTCTCACCGGCCGTGATGCTGCCGCTTGCCTCGCCGCTCCTGCCGCCTTCGCCGGACGGTTCGTCTAAGCCGTCTTTACGCCACGAAATCATTCACATCGACAACTGGGTTGTGAATGACCAACTGCTGCTTAACACCCGCGTCGCTGTGGGCCAGCGGTTGGAATTCTTGATGAATCCCCTGACCGCCCGCATCACTGCTGTAGATCCGGCTCCGGAGCTGATGCAGAGCTGCGAGCAAGCCATCGCCCGCGCTCCAGCTTGGCTCCGCAAAGACCTCCGAACCAATCTCTCCAACATCACCGGGGAATTCGCTGAATTCTATCGGGATATGGCCGCGGAGGAGATACTGGATGCGGAATCACCCTATGTCGATGAAATCGCTTTTTGTGTGGCGCATATCTCGGCAGGTGATATCGGATCCGGACACTTTCCCTTCGAACTTCTGAGCGAAAACGCGCGAGGCGTCTATGAAGCGGATGAGTTTCTCGACTTCGTCCGCATTGTCGATTATGGCGAGCCCGGCGATGACGACTACTGGTCAACTGTGGAATACCAAGTCCGGGACGGTTTGGACGGCGACACCACCTCGTTCGAGCTTGAACCGTATTACTATTACTGGTACATCGTCCATCCCCGCCTCTCCGACGAAGCACCCCGCTTCATCAATCCCGCCAGCGGCAACGAACAACGACCTCCCAACGGCGTCTTCTGGCGCGACTTCTTTTTAAACCACCCCGACGACGGTTATCCTTCCCTCCGCGAGGCCTTGGCAGGCGTCGGGATCCTATGGAGCAAGCTGCGCAATAACGCCACCCTGGACAACGGTGCCATCGGCGCGGTTACGACCTGGATTCGGACCGTGCTCACCTTCGACTCCGGCAACGAACGCCCCGTTCAACCGGTGCGGATTTACCGCCTGCACATGGGGCGCTGCGGCGAGCATGAGGACATGACCGCCGCCGCTGCGCGCAGCGTCCTTATCCCCACTACCGGCACCAACTGCTGGCCCAACGACCACGTCTGGAACGATTTTTACGACGGGGAACTCTGGCGTGACTGGGAACCGGTCAATGGCATGATGGCGGATTCCCTGTGCTACGAGCGCTGGTCGAACGGCACCTGGCGTGCGCCGGCGCTGATGCGCTGGCGCGGCGACGGCTTCGTGGAAACCGTAACAGCTCAGTATCACTCCAACCCCGCTTTCCTGACCATAACCGTCCAGGACCTCAACCGGAAGCCGGTGGACGGCGCCAAAGTGCTGTTGGCAAGCGATGCGCTGAGCGGCGGGCTGACCATCGCCACCTGGGGCTTTACCAGCTCGGACGGCACCGTGGATTTCGTTATCGGTGAGAACCGCAACATCTACATGCGCATAGACAGCGAAATTGGCTCGTGGCCTTCTACTCCAAATCAGGTTACCCAGGTCGTCGGTCAAGCCATCGGGGGACGCCATTATGGCTGGAGTCAATCGCGGCTGCCAGGTTCGGTGCCGCAGCTTTCCATCGCTCCGGCGCCGGACGTCGAGAATCCCACTCAAAACTGCCGCGTGCGCCTTGAATTCAACCTTCAGACCGAAACCGTTCACAATCAAGTGCTGAGCGGTGTGGATTTCCTCGCCGGCATCTACCCGGCGCGGCTGGACCTCTTCATCTGCGATGAGGACAATTATGCTCTCTATCGAAACGGCGACAGGTTTAACGCCTTCGAAGCGGCGGAAATCGGCGAGGACGGTTCGGTGGAGTTCACGCTTCCGACCAACGACGTTTGGCACGGCGTGTTCAGCAATGAGCAGAACGCAGCGAATTTTGAGGATGTTTCCGTAACCGCGACCTGGTGGGTGGATTCCGGATGGGGTGTTCGAGGCGGCGACTCAAGCCAGCCGATGGCTTTCTGCCTGCGTCCAAACTATCCCAATCCGTTCAATTCGAGGACGACCGTGGAATTCTCACTGCCGGAAGCCGGTTGGGTAAATCTGACCGTCTTCGACTTGCAGGGACGGTTGACGGCGCGGTTGCACTCCGGCCGCTTAAGCGCCGGCTGGCACCGCCGCTGCCTCAACGCCGAGGGCTTAAACAGCGGCGTCTATCTCCTCCGACTCGACAGCCAAGGACAGAGTGCGGCGCAAAGGATTGCGCTCACGAAGTAAGTGCAAAGCGCACAGTGCTCAGAGCATATTAAGGGGTGCATTTTCTTTTGAACATTGAAAAAATGCGTCGAAGACGCATC
>CAZCEM010000254.1:1471-4225 GCA_964497555.1 uncultured bacterium | reverse complement strand
ATAATTAAAGTCCGCCTGTTCCGTCCTTTCTCGCTGAGGCACCTGCTGAAGGTCATCCCCGCTTCAGTCAAGAAAATAGCGGTGCTCGACCGCACTAAAGAGCCCGGCGCCGACGGTGAACCGCTTTACAAGGATGTCATCACTGCCTTCGTGGAAGGCGCAAATTTAGGTTTGATGCCAACTCCCACAATGCCAGTCATCGTCGGCGGTCGCTATGGTCTGTCCTGCAAGGACACTACCCCCGCAATGTTGAAGGGCGTGTTCGATGAACTTACCAAGGACAATCCCAAAAACCATTTCACCGTCGGCATCAACGACGACGTCAGCCACACCAGCATCGACTATGACCCGAACTTCTCGGTCGAAGGCGACGACGTGTTCCGAGGTTTGTTCTACGGCCTGGGCGCTGACGGCACCGTGGGCGCGAACAAGAACTCTATCAAGATCATCGGCGAAGATACCGACAGCTACGCGCAAGGCTACTTCGTCTATGACTCCCGGAAGTCCGGCACCATCACGGTTTCGCATCTGCGATTCGGACCGCGACCGATTCGCTCGACCTATCTGGTGAACAAAGCCAACTTCATCGCCTGTTCCCAGACAGTGTTCCTGGAAAAATACTACATGCTGGACGCCGCCGTTGAAGGCGCAACGTTTCTGTTGAACAGTTACCATTCACCGGAGGAGGTTTGGGACAAGCTGCCATTGTCGGCGCAGAAGACCTTGATGCAAAAACGGATGAAGTTCTACGTCATCGACGCCTATAAGGTCGCAGCCGAAACCGGTATGGGCGAGCGGGTGAACACCATCATGCAGACCTGCTTCTTCTATATCTCCAACATCCTGCCGCCAGACGAGTCCATCAAGCAAATAAAGAAGCACATCGAGAAAACCTACGGGCGGAAGGGTCCTAAAGTGGTCGAAATGAACTTCAATGCGGTCGATAAAACCATTGAGAACCTGCATAGGGTTCCCATTCCCGACCGCATAACCGCGACTTGGGACGTGCCCTGGCCGGTGTCTGAAGAGGCGCCGGAGTTTGTGCGCAACACCCTCGGCACCATCCTGGCTTACAAGGGCGACGACCTGCCGGTCAGCGCCTTCCCGGTGGACGGCGCCTTCCCCACCGCCACCACCCAGTACGAGAAGCGCAACATCGCGCTGGAGATTCCGGTGTGGCGGAAAGACCTCTGCACCCAGTGCGGCAAGTGCATCATCGCCTGCCCTCATGCGGCGATCCGTCAGAAGGTCTATCCGTCGGAATTGCTGCATGACGCACCGGCAGCCTTCAAGTCCGCAGACTATAAAGCCAAGGACTTCGCGGGGCAGAAATACACCATCCAAATTGCGCCGGAGGACTGCACCGGATGCGGGCTGTGCGTGGATATCTGCCCCGTTAAAAGCAAGACGGAAGCTGACGTCAAAGCTATCAACATGGAATCCCAGCCGCCGCTGCGGGAAGCTGAGCGCGAGAACTTCAAGTTCTTCCTGCAGATCCCCGAAGTCGATCGTTCGCTGCTGCGCATCGACACGGTCAAGGGCTCACAGTTCCTGCAGCCGTTGTTCGAGTTCTCGGGCGCCTGCTCCGGCTGCGGCGAGACGCCCTACGTCAAGCTGCTCAGCCAGCTTTTCGGCGACCGTGCGGTCATCGGCAACGCTACCGGCTGCTCTTCCATTTATAGCGGCAATCTGCCGACCACCCCTTGGGCAGTCAACCGCGACGGACGGGGACCAGCCTGGAATAACTCATTATTCGAAGACACTGCTGAGTTCGCCATGGGTTTGAGGCTGACCATCGACAAGCATCACGAATTCGCGCGGGAACTGCTGGGCAAGTTAAAGACTGTCGTCGGTGCCGACCTGTACGGCAAGCTAATTGATAATCCACAGGTTGAGGAAGCCAGTATCGGCGCACAGCGGCAGTACGTCGCGGAGTTGAAGAAGAAGTTAACCGGTCAGACCTCGCTCGAAGCGAGGCATCTGATGTCGGTCGCGGATTATCTGATTAAGCGGTCGGTGTGGGGCATCGGCGGCGATGGCTGGGCGTATGACATCGGCTACGGTGGTCTCGACCATGTGATTGCCTCCGGGCGAAATGTGAACCTGCTGGTGCTGGACACCGGCGTCTATTCCAACACCGGCGGTCAGTGCTCGAAGGCGACCCCTCTTGGCGCGGTGGCAAAGTTCGCCGCTGCCGGCAAGGGCTTGAACCGCAAGGACCTTGGGCTTATGGCCATGAGTTACGGCTACGTCTATGTCGCGCAGGTGGCGATGGGCGCTAACGACGCCCAGACGGTCAAGGCATTTCTGGAAGCCGAGCGCTATAACGGGCCGTCGCTGATTATCGCCTACAGCCACTGCATCGCGCACGGTTTTGACCTGGTGGAAGGAATGCAGCATCAGGAGCTCGCGGTCAAGTCCGGCGCCTGGCCGCTGTATCGTTACAATCCCGACCTAGCGAAGGAAGGCCAGAATCCGCTCAAGCTGGACTCCAAGGCGCCGTCGATTCCCATCGAGGAATTTGCATATTCCGAGACCCGCTTCAAGATGCTGACCCGCTTCCTGCCCGACCGCGCCAAGATACTGCTCGCAGCCTCGCAAGAGGCTGCCAACGCCACGTGGCAGCACTATAAGCAGCTCGCTGAGTTGGATTACGGCAAGGGTGAAGAGAAGAAGGCGGAAGAGGTTGATTCGAGAGGCAAGAGCTAAGAGACAAGAGCTAAGAGACAAGAGCTAAGAGACAAGAGACAAGAG
>CAZCEM010000254.1:0-1371 GCA_964497555.1 uncultured bacterium | reverse complement strand
CAAGAGCTAAGAGACAAGAGCTAAGAGACAAGAGCTAAGAGACAAGAGACAAGAGGTGCCGCAGGATGTCCCCATCCTGCGGCACATCCTACTGCCTACTGTGCACTGTGCACTGTTCACTGTGTTCTGCATTTAGGAGAAACATGTCCAGCAAACTGGACATGCCACCTTCAATTGCCATCAACCTTCATGATCGCATGAACCTTCGCCATCACTATCTCAGCGCCCTTGTGGCGGCTTTCATTCTGACGCTGTCGCTCTTCGGCTGTGTCAAGGAGCAGGAGCTGCTCGGCGACGAGGTGGCGAGGGTGAACGACCGTGTCCTCACTGCTGGAGAGGTGTCTGCGTGGGAGCTGTCGCTGCGACAGCCCTACGTGCCCGAGGAACTGCGCCGCAGCTACATCCGCCATTGGGTGGAAAAGGAGTTGTTGTATCAGGAAGCCCTTCACCGCGACCTGTTGAGCGATCCCTGGTCGGCCGAGCGCATCGAAGACGCCACTCGTTCCATCCTGATTTCCCGCTTGATGGAACTCGAATACCGCAATCTTTCACCGCTGACTCCCGCCGAGATAAGAATCTACTACCTCGATCACGCCGCTGAATTCGTCTGGGACCAAAACCATCTGAATGTTCAATACTGGCGCAGCC
The DNA here is from genome assembly GCA_964497555.1 of uncultured bacterium. GTDB lineage: Bacteria > Electryoneota > AABM5-125-24 > Hatepunaeales > Hatepunaeaceae > CAZCEM01. The sequence goes on along the minus strand of CAZCEM010000254.1, from coordinate 723 downwards.
ATACTCGCAGAGGCATGGACGAGCTGCGCGAAAACCTGTTTCGCGGTCGTCAGGACGCGCTGTGGACCGGCGACGCCGGTACGCTGGATCAAGGCAGCTTGTCGCTCAAGCATGATGACGCTGCCGACCCGGCTCTATGGCGCGCTTTAAGCCGGCTCGCCGAGGGTCAAATATCGCCGGTTATCCTCCTTAACAACGACTTCTGGGTTTTCAAAGTCATCGACATTGATAAATCCGGCGACCGCAAGGAACTCGAGGAGGTGCGCGAGGAGATTGTCGCACGGTTGACAGAGGAGCGCCGGAGACGGTATCGGGAATCCCTTATCCAGCATCTGGTTTGGGAATATCATCGTGACGGGCGCTTGAGATGGTCAGATGCCGCCGATACGGCGGCGAGGGCGGATACGCTTTCAAATGTCAACCGCGAGCAGTGAGAAAGCACCAAACTTGAAGCTTGTCCTTCGGTATGCCGGTAGAATAAACATTCTTAAGTCCTTTGAGATATTCGCTTTTCTCGCGTCAAAGGCGCGTCTTTGAGCACGAAACGATGTGATCTCAATCTATAAAACATTATTAAGGGGGGCAGAATCTATTGGACCTTAGTTGTCATTCCCACGCACGCGAGAATCCAGCCCCAATTCCCTCTGGATTCCAGCTTTCGCTGGATTGATGCGTCTTCGACGCATTTTTACAATGTTCAAAAGAAAATGCACCCCTTAATAC
>CAZCEM010000253.1:0-4236 GCA_964497555.1 uncultured bacterium | reverse complement strand
TGTTGGAAGTTGATATGCGGCATGATGGGCAGCCTTACTTCTCAAAAATTTGGTCTATCATCTTCAAAACGTATTCTTTGAAGGATGTTAAAGGCAGCCCGTCAGCTTCCGAAAAACCAGCCCTCGGCTTCCGGGCTTCGCGCAGCAATCCAGCGAGCTGCGGACCCGCTTTCCACGCTTCACGCTGGATGATGCCGATGCGGGCGGAGTCTTCGAAGACAACGATTAGCAGAGCATGCTCATCAACCAGCGAGATGTGAATATGACGCTTCTCGCCCTGCTGCAGGAGGATGCAGAAATGGTTCTCGCCCAGCATCCGCGCAACTTCGCGCGTGGCGGCGAACATCCCCGCCACCAGCGCCGCCAGCGCGGTGACGTTAAAGAAACTGGTGTCGCCGGCCTCGGCGATGACGTTGCCGTCCCGCGTTATTAACATTGCGCTGAGCGCTCCACCGGTCGTGACCAGACTGTCCAGCGTTCGGCGCTCCGCCGCGTTGTCGGGGCGTCCGGCGGTCGCGGCTGGGATTTCACGGGAACGCCCGATTCCATCTGAGGGCGGATCGGCGGATTGACAGTTTTCAGGAATCGACATATCAGACTCCGTTGACAGCACCGCATTCGACGGTTTCCGCCGAGGGAGGCCGGTTCTTTTTATGGGCAAGGGTCTCCAGCAGGTCAATCATCGCCATGATTCCGATGGGTTTCTTAAAAAAGGCGCAGACAAAAGAACCCAGCGCCAGGACCTCAGAGGCAATGTCGCCCTGACCACTTATTATTATCACTTTGATTTCCGGATCCGCCTCGTTGATGGCGCGGGCGACATCCAGGCCGTTCATCTCCTGCAGCGAAACGTCAATTATCGCGACGTCATAATAATTCTTGCGGAGCATGCGCAGCGCCATCGAGGGGCTTTGAAACGAGTCGCACCGGTGGTCGAACAGTTCCAAAGCGTTGGCGATGCTGTCTAAAACCAAAGGATGGTCGTCAACCAGCATGATTCTCATGGTAGTGCCTTTCGATTGTTGAATAACTGGGAAGGACGGAAGGGATACGCCTTTGGTCACAGCAACCGGTGTGCCAAGAGGCAGGGAAGGAGTGAAGGGGCCCGGGAAGAAAGAGGGGAGTTCACAGTCATTGATATTGCACCCGTTTCAGGCGGGTGCGGAGCGCGTGGCGGGATATTCCCAGGTATTTAGCGGCGCGGGTTTGGTTGTTGTTGAACATAGCCAAGGCTTTGCGGACTATCTCGGATTCGACGTCCTCTATATTAAGACTGTCTGGGGGCAGGACGATTTGTCCGGGGATCAGCGCGTTCCCTGCCAGATCCAGCATCGGTGCGTCGGGCTGACCGAGAAAGTCCAGATGCTGCGGGCACAGCTCGAACTCGTCGTAGAAGACCGTCACCCGCTCAATGGTGTTGCGCAGTTCTCGGATATTGCCGGGCCAGGAGTAATCCGACAGAATCTTCATCGCTTCCTTCTGGATGAAACGGAAGCGGCGCTTCTTCTCCTGCGAAAATTCCAACAAATACATCTGCGCCAACGGCACGATGGATTCCCTCTGCTCCCTCAGCGGCGGCAGATAGATGCGGCCCAGGTTTAACCGGTAATACAGGTCTTTGCGAAACGTGCCTTCCTGGGTGCATTTCAAAAGGTTGCGGTTGGTGGCGGTGATGATTCGCACGTCCAGTTTTATGGGACGCTGGCCGCCCAGTCGGTAGATTTCTTTTTCCTGCAGCGCCCGCAGCAGCTTGGGCTGCAACTCCAGCGGCATCTCGCCGATCTCGTCGAGGAACAATGCGCCTCCCTGCGCCAGCTCCATCTTGCCCTTGGCGCCTTTGCTCTGAGCGCCGGTATAGGCGCCGCCCTCGTAGCCGAAGAGTTCGCTCTCGATAAGACTGGGCGCCAGCGCCGAACAGTTGACCGAAACAAACGGCGGCGGCGCTGTCAGCTCGCCCTGGTGAACGATGCGGGCGATGACTTCCTTGCCGGTGCCCGTCTCTCCTTCGATCAACACCGGCAGCGAGCGGTCTTCGTGAAACCGAAGCGCTAATATCACCGCTGTCTTCATAGCATCCGAGAACAGCCCCACCCGTCCGATGCCCTGCACCTCCCGGAAGACGTGGCTCTCCAGACGAAAGCGCGGCTTCGGCGGCTTCCTCCCGGAGGCGTCAGCGGATGGCGGCGCGGCAGCGCGCAGCTTGTTGGCGTTCTTCTCCTCCCAGCGCTCTAAAACTCCCGCGAGTTCCATGACGTTGATAGGCTTGCAGAGGTAGTCGAAGGCGCCTTCCCGCAGCGCGAAGACAGCGGATTTTAAATCCGAGAAACCTGTCACCAGAATAACGCAGATCTGTTCGCCGCCGGGCCGAGACTTAATCTCCTTCAACAAGTCGAGTCCGCTCATGCCCGGCATCCTGATGTCGGTGATGACAACTGCGTAGTCGTCATTTTGGAACAGAGTCAGCGCTTCGTCGGCGCTGTCGCTCTGCACTACCTGGTGGTCAAGGGCTGTCACCAGAAAGTTAGCGATTGCTTCGCGGGCGAAGACGTCGTCATCGACGAGTAGAATTTGCATGTGCGTCCTTTGTGCCTGGATTAGGGCTCAGAGCCTGACAAGTCGGACTGAAAGTCCGCTCTCCGTTTGATAGGGGCTCTTCGCTCAATGACTTAGGCTTGATGCCTTCGCCTATCAAAGATTCGACTGCGCCAGCGGGAACCAGATCCGGATAGTGGCTCCTCCATCGGCGTTTTCTGAAGCTGTTAAGCGTCCCTTGAACTGCCTCACAAACATCTGAACTATAGCCAGCCCCAAACCAACCTTCTCAACGGGCGGGGGCAGGTTTGATACCGGCTCGAACACGCGGTTGAGTTCCGCGGCGGACAGTCCCAAACCATTATCTTCGATGGTTAAAAGCGCTCCCTTAGCGCAGTTCGCCCGAGCGGTTTTCTGTGCTGAATCCGGTTCCGCTTCCTCAACCGCGGCGGTGCGCAGGATGATGTGCTTGTCATCAGCTTGTCGTCGGTCCAGTGAATTTACCGCGTTGTTGATAAGGTTTATGACCACCTGCTCGAGCTGGGCGTTCGTTCCCATAATCGGCAGCCGGTCTTCGTGGAAATCCAGCTCCAGACGGATGGAATGCGCCAGCACCTTGCGGGCGGTCAGCCTCAAGGCGCTGCGGATGGCTTCATTTAGGTCGATTATCTGCATCGCTTGGTGGGACGCGGAACTCCAGTAGGAACGCACATGCCGGATAATCTCGTCGATGCGCTGCGTGCCTTCCTGCACCCCTTTCAGTATTTTAACGATGGGTTCCGGCAGGTCGAAGCGGCCGACCTGCTGCAGGTACAGCGCAGTGTCGGCATAAACCTGAATCGCGCTGAGCGGCTGATTGATCTCATGGGTGATGCCCGCTGCCATGACGCCCAGCGACGCGAGGCGGGCGGTCTCTTCAGATAATATCAAGGATTCGTTGACGTTGCGCTCAGCCTCCTGACGGGATAGCAGGAACTGACGCCGCTCGTCTTCCAGGCGACGGCGCTGAGTGACGTCGGTGAGGAGGGTGCAGACCGCGACAGGGTCTAAACCCTCGCGGCAGTTCACGAGAACGACATCATGGCGGATGAGCCTTGACACGCCTTCCACGTGGTTGAAGACGCGTAAGGTAACATCAGACAGGTTCTGTGGGATTGCTAAAGCACGCTGAACCGGATGGGCTTCTTCGGAGACAGGCGTGCCGTCTTCCAAAGTGGCGCGAAATAAGGGGTCGCCGAGCGTGCGTCCGAGGATCTCTCCCGCCGGCAGCCCCATGATTTCACAGACGGCAACGTTGACATAGACCGCCTTGGCGGCGATATTGTGAAAGACGACGCCGACGCCCAGATTGTCAGCCACAGCGCGAAAGAGTTCCTTTTGATACTTAAGCTCGACCTGGTAGGTGATGCGGAGTTCCCGCTCGCGGTTGCGGGACAGGCAGGCGCGTGCCAGCGCTGGCAGCAGCTCTTCACATTCGCGGCTTAGAATCACTTCACCTTCGACCAGATTACGGTCCCAGCCCCTCTCCAAGAGCAAATCCACGCCCTGAGCCAGTGAACCGGCGTCTTCAGCCAGAATCAGTGCTGGACGACATCGCATCCCGAGCGGCAGCTTGTTGAGCAGACCGGAATCTGGAAGCGGGGAGGAGAACAACAACAGACTGCACTGAGCCGGATCGAGCAAAGCCGCCGTCTCATCAGCCGG
>CAZCEM010000252.1:1820-4245 GCA_964497555.1 uncultured bacterium | reverse complement strand
GTCCAGTTCGTGCGGGTCGCAGAACTTCTGCTGGATGATGATAGCGCCCTTGACGCCCCAGTCCTTCGCCAGCTTCAAGATGTGTTCAAAGCGGGTGCGCTTCTCCCAGTCCTTGGCGGGGCAGGCCGGGCGTTGGATGTAGCGGTCGGCGATGGCCGTCATGCGGTCTTCCTGCGGCATGCAGTCGTTCCAGAAGCAGCGGGTGCCGGTGCAGTGGTCGTCCATGACCACGGTCGCGCCGACCTTCTCAACCAGTTCGATAAAAGGAATATCGTCGTTCTCCGAGCCAATGAGCATCAGCTTGGCGGTGTCCTCGCGGTCGATTTCACGGTCGGGCAGTTGTTCGAGGACTTTGCGGATTTGGGCGGAATGCTCCTCCTTGTCCGTCCACATGCTGGACACGGTCATCCACATGGCTTCCAGCCCGGTCAGCTTAGGATTGCCGCCCTTGCGGAACTCATACACTTGCCGCATCAAGCGGCGGTTTTCGTTGACTACGGCGATGCCGCGATCCAGATCGGCGTCGGTCAGTTTGACGCCGTCGAAAGCTTCCAGCGCGTCGCGGAATTTTCGCAGCTCGCTGCGGTAGTACTCGGTCGCGTGCTTGCTTTGAACCTTCATAGGCATATAAACGTAGTGCTCGAACTGCGTCGGCACGTGCATCCGCCACGAGATGTAGGACTGCCGCAGGTGGATGCAGCTCTGCGCCAGCATGATGCCGTCGAGGTAATCGTAGCGCCCGTTCAGCCCCTGCGCCAGCACGTCGCGGCAGAAGGGGCAGAACATGCCGAAGATGTGCTTCTCGGAGACATCATGGGCCTCGTGAGAGCCCAGAATCCGAGCCGGCAGCCAGTTGGCGGCGACCAGGATTTCTTCGGGAGCGTAGCTGCAGAAGCAGCCCATCACCTTGCCGCCCGTGCGGGATTTCCAGTCACGGGCGTAATCGTGACGCTTCTCATACCACTCCTTGAATTGGGAGAACATCAGATCTCCTTGGATTTATTGAAATTAAAGAATACTGTTGTCGTTGTTTTCACTATGTAGGTCGTGCCTCCGAGCCCAACCGAGCCATGGACGAAATGGACACAATGGACGTTATGAACAAAGGGTTATTCGTCCTTCCACTCAGCGGAGCGCTTGGCTAAAAAGGCGTTCAAGCCTTCGACGGCGTCGCGGGTGTTCATAAGCTCTGACCTGTACAGGTAATCCACCTCACGGGCGCGGCGGTCAGCGGGACGGTCATGACCCACCAGCGCGGCTTTTTTAGTGATTTGCAGCACCGGACCGCTGTGGCTTATAAACTTGCCCACGAAGGCGTTCACCGCCTCGGCGAAGCCTTCCACCGGAAGCATCTTGTGAACCATATTAAGCCGCTGAGCTTCAGCAGCCGTATAAACTTCACCGGTCAGGACGATTTCTAAGGTGTTCGCCAGCCCAATCTTCTGCGGAAAATGCGCGCAAGCTATTGGCGGCAGCACGCCGACCTTGACCTCCGGCTGGCCGAACTTAGCGCGCTCGGACGCCAGCACGAAGTCACACATGACCGCAACCTCGCAGCCCCCTCCCAGACACAATCCGTCCACCGCCGCCACGGTGGGGGCTGGATAGCTGCGGACCAGCTCGCACAACTCACCGAATATGTCCAACATCCGGTCAAACTGGCCAGGCAGATGTTCGGATACATCCGCGCCAGCCGACCAGGCTTTGCCCGATCCCCAAATGACTAAGGCTCGCAAGGACCGGTCGTCCGCATTGGTTTTCAGCAAATCCAGCAACTCCAGCATCACCGCGCCGGTCAGGATGTTGACGGGCGGGTTGTTGAGGGTGACGTCGAGGCGGTGCGGAGCGCGCTCGATGGTCAGGTAATTGTAATTCATCGGTATCCTTTCGGTTTATTCTTCACACCTCAGGGTTCGAAGACACGCTAAAGCGTGAACTCTAAACTTTGAAGGGCAGGCAGGAGTTCGCCAGGAAATTCTTGGCAAAGTTCAAAAGTTCGAAAGTTCGAAAGTTCAATGAGATGGTTTGCCTTGGTCGTGCTGAAGAAAAGTTACCAGACCTTGAAGCATGGAGGAGACTTCGAGGCACTCGGCAATCATCTTCTTTGAATCTTCCTCAGGAAACAGTTTTAAATCCGAAGCGATTATCATTTGCGTGCGGAGTTCACTGCAGGATCCTTTGGCAATCAACAGGAAGCGTTTGAATTCCACGTCGGAGTTGCGTTCGAATCCTTCGGCAACGTTCGATGGGATTGAAATCGCAGCGCGTCTCATCTGGTCGCGCAGGCTCCATTCCCTTGATATTTCACCTTGAGACGTCAACCGATATAAACTCACCGCCAAATTGCAGCCTCTCTTCCACACCTCAATCTCTTCAATCCTCTTAAATCCCATCTTCCCTACCTCCCTCCAAACTTTCCAACTTT
>CAZCEM010000252.1:0-1720 GCA_964497555.1 uncultured bacterium | reverse complement strand
AAGACTTTAAGACTTTAAGACTTTAAGACTTTAAGACTTTAAGACTTTAAGACTTTAAGACTTCAAGACTTCAAGACTTGTTAAACCCTAAGATAAAACTCATGTGTGAGCGGTTGGAAGCAGTGCGCGGAATCATGCAAAGCTGCCGCCTGTGCCCCCGCGAATGCGGCGTCAACCGACTCGCTGGCGAACGGGGCGAATGCAAGATAGGCTCTGAGCCGATGGTGTCCAGCGTCAACCTGCATCACGGCGAAGAGCCTCCCATCTCAGGCACGCGGGGTTCGGGCACGGTGTTTCTGACCGGATGCAGCCTGCGCTGCCGGTTCTGCCAGAACTTCCCCATCAGCCAGCTCCTGCACGGCAACACCATGTCCCCCCGCGAACTGGCGGGGAAGATGCTCCACCTGCAATCCCTCGGCGCGCACAACATCAACCTCGTGACTCCAACCCACCAGTCCGCGGCGGTGTTCGAGAGCGTTCTTATTGCGTATCAGCAGGGCTTGCGCATCCCGTTGGTCTATAATTCCGGCGGCTACGATTCGCTGGAGATGCTGCGGTTGTGGGAAGGGATTATTGATATTTATATGCCTGATTCCAAGTACAGTGACGACGCGGCGGCGGTGGAGTGTTCCCGTGCGCCGGATTATGTTCGGCACAATCGCGCGGCGCTGCTCGAGATGCACCGGCAGGTGGGTATTCTGGCATCGGACGGCGCTGGCGTCGCCCAGCGGGGGCTGCTGATCAGGCATCTGGTGCTGCCGGGCGACCTGTCCGGCACGGTGGAGGTTTTGCGATTTATCGCAGAGGAATTGGGGCGGGACACCTACATCTCGCTGATGAGCCAGTATTTTCCGGCGTGGGGCGGGCTGGCGCATCCGGTGCTTTCCCGGTCGGTCACGAGGGAAGAATACCGGCGCGCTTGTTTTGAACTCAAGCGGCTGGGGCTGGACAACGGCTGGACGCAGCCATTTGAGGAGTGAGTTTGAAAGGGCTGTAAAGAGTTGATAATGGGGGGAGGGGGTGTTAAATTGAGGAGCACGGAGGTAAGAATCCATTCTCTCATGTTTCGATCAAGTCGTGAGATTCACAAAATCAAATACGAAGGTTGATCATGCACATGATGTTTGTGGACGAATCAGGAGATCCAGGATATCCGCCTGACGGTGACTGGACTAATTGGAGAGGTTCTTCTTTTTACGTTCGATTAGGCGCTGTCATTCATGGATGGCAATGGAAAGCTTGGGATGAACAGCTTAGGCTTTTCAAGAGAAACCGAGGTCTGACATAGGACGCTGAGTTGAAAGCGTCGGCAGTCAGGAACGGTAGGGGAGGTTTCGTGGGTTGGGACGTAAATCGTCGAAATCTCTTTATAGACGATTTACTGGACTTGATAGGAGGTAATCCAGCTATTACGCTGAGAGCCGTAGTCATCGACAAAACAAAGGTTAACGTCAGCCGTAAAGACCGTCTAACCAAGCCCGATATTCGCTCCATGGAATTCTTGCTTGAACGTTACAATCTCTTCCTCCGTCAACAGAAAGATCGGAGCGGAGTTGTTGTGCTTGATCCGACTCAGGAAAAAAGGGATGATAACCTTAGATACTTATTAAGTTTCGCAGTTGATCCCATGTAAGTTAACTTGTATCATATTAACGAGATAGCAAATGCTGTCATTTCCCAGAAAATAGCGCCTGCGACGCGTAGGTCGGGCCTCCGAGCC
>CAZCEM010000251.1:0-4323 GCA_964497555.1 uncultured bacterium | reverse complement strand
TCTCGGCGATGAGGGTCTCGCCGTGCTCGATCTGCTTGGACGGCAGCGGCTGCCCCTGGCGGCTGAGGTACCGGCGTCGGACCTCCAGCCCCGCGTCTTCCTCCTTGATAGTCATGCCTTTGGCGATGCCGCGCGCTTCAAAGAAGTAATAGCACTGCCCGGTGCCGCTGATCTCGATATCGACCTTCTTCCCGCCCCAGGCGGTGTCCGCGACAGTGACGGGTTCCTGCCCGAAGTTGAGAATCTTCCCGTCCGGCGGCTTCAGCACGCCGGAATACGTCCCCCGCGACACCTTCCGCAGCACCTTTCCCAGCGCCATCAACGCCCAGGCGTTTTCCTGCGTGGTGTACCATCGTCCGCCTTCCGCGTTGTTACCCAGGTACTTCACCAAATCAGGTATGCCCGCGTGTTCGGGCGAGACATCCGCCAGTATGCTCAGCACAATCGCTGCGTTGCGCACCGAAGAGCCGTAGGTGCCCCAGTTTTCGCGGGGAAAATCCTGCGGCTTGAACGAGGACGGCAGCAGCCGGAAGGCGGTGTTCATATCACCCGACAAGCCTATCGCGCCCGCCAGCAACAACCGGCTGTCGGCGGTCAGGTCAACGCTGTGGCGCTCCAGCAGCAGATGCTCGGCGCCGCGCTCCGGCTTGCCCATCAGCGCCAGCACGTATGCGGCGTAGCATTTCACCCTCAGCATACCACCGGCGTTGTTGTAGTAATACTTGTATCCGTCGCGGTGGAAGAAACTCTCCTCGGCGTGAACGAGTTCGTCGAGGTAGCCCCGTCCGTCCTTCAGCAGCCTATTGGGGAAGGCGAATCCAGCCTTATCGGCCTCGGTCAGAAAATGCAGGGCGTAGGTCGAAGCCCAGGGATCAGACGATTCCGAACCTTCCCAGAAGCCAAAGCCGCCGTCGCCGCGCTGCATGGACACCAGCTTGTTGATGGCTTCGGTGACGTAGTATTCCGGTGCGTGGCCGCCGGTGCCGGCGCGGTTGGAAGCTCGCGCCAGATCGTCGAAGTACAGCAGCGGGAAGGCGCGCGAGGTCGTCTGTTCGAGGCAGCCATAGGGATAGCGCAGCAGATAATCCAAGCTGCCAGACAGGTCTATCTTAGGCAGCGGCGTCACCGACACCGTGTATTTCGCGCCGATGGGGTATAGGTTTTCGGGGAAGGTGAACGAGGCTTTGTTCGTCTGGGTGATGACTCCGCCGCCGGTGATAGACGTCGGCGGGGCGACCGGCCGAATGGGCACGTCAGTAATGGATTCGACCTTCACTCCCTGGCTCTGCGCCGAGACTATGAACTTCACCCCGCCCAGCGCCTCGCCGACCTTGACTTGATATGCCAATTGCGTCTCGGCGTGGGCGGGAATCTTGACCTCGCGGGCGGGACCGTCGGTGATTGTAACGCCGCCCTTAGCTGTCAGATTCACCGAGATGACCGCCTCCGCGTCAAAGCCGTTATACACCGACACCGGCGCAGCGAACCGGTCCCCCGGCGCGAGGAAGCGGGGGAAGGTTGGCGTCAGAACGATTTTTTCCCGCGCGGTGACGTAACGCTCGCCCGCGCCCAGCCACTTGTCGCAGCCCGCCACGGCCATCAGCCGCAGCCGTCCGTTGAACTCCGGCACCTCGAACGACACCCTGGCGCGACCATTTCTATCCGGCATCAACAGCCCTGACCACAGCGCCACCGGCTTCACCCGCCGGGCGGTTATAGGACTAAGATGCGACCGCCGCATCATCTCGTCGCCTGCGGGCGACGACGCCGCCGAAGACTTCTCGACCTCCGGCAGCAGCCGGGCGAACAGGTCGTAGGTGGCGGTCTCCAGCCGTTTCTTCCCGTAGAACAATCGCATTGGATCCGGTGTGGCGAAGTCGGTCAACTGCAGAATCCCCTCATCGACCGCCGCCAGCGTCACCCGCGTAGTATTTGTCCAGTCAGACGGCAGTCCCAATGGCGGCTTCAGTTGAACCTCCACCTCCAGTTTGGAATGCGGCTTGACCACCTCCGGCGCGATGAGGTTCACCTCCAGCGTCCGGCTCTTCTTCTCCACGAACAACGGCGCCGCACCGAACGCCCGCCCCGGCGACAGGGCTTCCTTCCCCGGCGGCTGGATGACAGTCGCGGTAACATACACGTTGGGGCGAAAGTCCGCCCCCACCGTCAGGTTGACGGTGGCAGTGTTCTCCTTCATGTCGAGCCACTGCGATGACAGCAGCCGCTCGCGCTCGACCGTCAGCAACAGCTTGCCGCTGAAGGGCGACTTCACCAGCGCCCGCGCGGTCTCGCCGGTGCGGTATTCGGCTTTGTCCAGCGTCACGTCGATGCGGTCGGGATGTTCCATCGACCACGGCGCGTAGCCCCAGCCGCCGATGTAGAACTTCACCGCCGCGGTCATCCCGCCGACGGGTTCGGTCAGGGTGACGCGGTACTGCCCCCAGTCGTTAGGCTGGAAGTTGAACCGCCCCTCGCCGCCGGTGAAGGACACCGTCTGGGTTTCGATTATTTTTTCCGAGTAGTTCGACTTGATGCGCCAGTTGCCGTTATAATCGCGCTCCCATAACGAGTGCCACTCCAGCCGGCTCAGACGGGCTTGCAGGTTCTGACGCGCGGCGGCTGAACCGTCCGGCTTGAGGAGGATGAACCGAAAGTCCTCCTTCTTGCCCACGTCGCCGTAACCTTCCTTTTCACGCTTCAAACCCACATAAACCGGGTAGGGATCCACAATTACCGACCGCACTGCGCGCACAGCCCGTCCGCCTTCCTCGCGAACGATGGCTTCCAGGTCACACCGCAGCGATGACGGTGGTTTCAGCCCCGCGGGCACGGTGTAGCTGAAGAAGGCTTTGCCTTCCGCGTTCAGGCTGCCCCGACCGACCTCAGCCTGCATCCGCGGGAAGATCTGGTCAGGATTGGCAAAGACATACGAGCCCCATTTCTCGGGCTTGAAATCCACCGCCTCCAGGCTGGCATTAACCTCTACCTGCCGCCCTGAAGCGGGCGGCCCGAACAGCATGGTGCCGGTCACCTCGATGGCGATGGTTTCGCCGCAGCGGCAGCGTTCTTGAACGGTCTTCAGCACCGCCTTCATCCGGTCGGGCATGAACTCCTCGACCGAGAAATCGACGCTCCCCAGAGGCTCCTCCGACGCGCCAAACAGGTTGCAGCGATAGCCGCCGGTGCGAAGATAATCCGCCAGCGGCAGGGTGAACTCGACCGCTCCGGCCTGCAGCTCGCGGGCTTGACGCTCCAGCGCCACCCGCCCGTCGGGGCCTCGCAGCTCCAGCCTCGCGGGGAACGACGCGGGCGCGACCACATCGACTCCCCGGATGATGCCCGTAACGTGCGCCTCGTCGCCGGGGCGATAGACGCCCCGGTCGGGATACAGGAAGGCTTCGTAGCCTTCGGTCAAGGTCGGCAGCCCGTCCACGTCGAAGTCCGCGGTGGGGATAGCGCAGTCTGAGAACTGCAGGAAGGTGAAGTCGTCGCCTTTAACGCCAGTGATGACGTAAGGCGTGAACTCCTTCCGACGATCGGCGTAGCCGGTCAAGACCGCCTTCCCATCGGCGTCGGTGCGGGCGGTCGCCATGCTCTGGTTGGTCGAGCTGATGAGTTCCACATCCACGTCTGCGAGGGGCTTCAAGCTGCGAACATCGACCGCCCAGACGGTGGTCTCAAGGGACGATTTCTTAGCGACCAGACCGACGTCGGTCAACAGCACATACTTCCGATCGGAATCCCAGTACCGCTCCTGCGAACGCGCCGACAACTGAAACAGCCCGGTCTTATGCTCTTGCAGAAAGCGGTCGAAGTTGACAGTGACGTCGGTGGGAGCATTGCGGGGCAGTGTCAGGTCGAGGTCTTCCTCGTGGATGCGGTAGGTCAGATTGCCGCTGTGACTCCAGTAGTAGCGGGAGCTGCCTTGCAGGAACGGCACCAGATTGTTGCGATAGACCTTTTCGACTTCGAGGTGAACCTTGTTATAATTGGTGACAGTGATGCTCACATTGCGCAGACCACTGCGGCTGAGGTAGCTGCCGGGGGAGGTGAACTTGACCTCCGGGCGCAGGTCTTCCATCATCACCATCTGCGAGAAGGCTTTCTCCAGTCGGGTGCCGTTCTGCGCCGGAAGTCCCTCGGAGATGGATACGGTCAGCTTCTCGCCGGGGACGAAGTTATAGACAAAATATATCGAATTCCAGCCCGGCGTCCAGTTGACCGAGCGGGGCGGATCGAGGGCGACGTACTTAGAGAAATCTTCGTCGGAGACGGGGGTGTTGAAATAAACCGAAATCTGGTAGCGGTTGCCCTCCTGATTGG
>CAZCEM010000250.1:2641-4329 GCA_964497555.1 uncultured bacterium | reverse complement strand
ACAGCAGATTTAGCCGATTCAGCAGATGTGCATCAGATTGAGCATCTGCTTCATCCGCTTCATCTGCTGTGAATCCTTCAATCCTACAACTTCTCGCTCACCGCCTTCCCCTGTGTGAACAGCAGCAGATAGTCGCGGCCGCCGGCCTTGGAATCGGTGCCGGACATGTTGAAGCCACCGAACGGCTGCACGCCCACTAACGCGCCGGTGCACTTGCGGTTCAGGTACAGGTTGCCCGCCATCAGGTCGCGTCGGCCGATCTCCAGCCGCTGCCGATTCTGCGAATACAGCGACCCGGTCAAGCCGAATTCGGTCGAGTTGGCGAACTGGACGCCTTCCTCGAAGCTCGAGCACTTGATCAACGCCAGCACCGGACCGAAGATTTCCTCCTGCCCCAGCCGCGCGTTCCAGGCAATGTCGCCGAACACGGTCGGTTCGATGAACCAGCCGCCTTCGCCCGCGGGCTTGCCGCCGATTAACAGCTTGCCTTCCTGCTTGCCAATTTCGATGTAGCTCATGATCTTCTCGAACGCCGCCCGGTCGATGACCGCGCCCATGCCGGAGATCATGTGGTCGGGCGCGCCGACCTTAATCTCGCTGGCGCTAGCTACCACTCGTTTGACCACTTCATCGTAAATAGCCTCGTGGATGATCGCCCGGCTGCACGCGGAGCACTTCTGCCCCTGGAAGCCGAACGCCGCGGTCACGATGCCCGCAGCCACGTCGTCGGGCTCGGCGGTCTCATCGGCTAGGATGAAGTCCTTGCCGCCCATTTCCAGCACCGTGCGCTTAATCCAGATCTGGCCGGGATTGGTCTTGGAGGCGCGCTCGTGAATGCGCAGACCGATTTCTTTCGAGCCGGTGAAGGCGATGATGCGGGTCTTGGGATGATCGACGATGGTGTCGCCGATAGCCCCGCCGGGGCCGGGCAGGAAGTTCAACACGCCCTTGGGCAGTTGCAGCTCTTCCATGACTTCGAAGAACTTCCACGCGATGGTCGGCGCGGCGGAAGCCGGCTTCAGCACCACGGTGTTGCCCGCGACCAGCGCGGCGGTGGTCATGCCGACCATAATCGCACTGGGGAAGTTCCAAGGCGGAATGACCGCCGCCACGCCCAGCGGGATGTAGTACAGGTTGTTCTCTTCGCCGGGATAGGCTTCGACGGGCTGCGCGCCGCCGATGCGCATCATTTCCCGTGCGTAGAATTCGAGGAAGTCGATGGCTTCGGCCACGTCAGCGTCAGCTTCAAACCAATTCTTGGAAACCTCGAACACTTGCCAGGCAGCGAATTCAAACTTGCGCTTGCGCATGAGCGCTGCGGCTCTCAGCAGAAAGCGGGCGCGTTCGTCGGGATCGACTTTGCGCCATTCTTCAAAGCGTTCAGCGGCGACTTCCACAGCCTTAAGCGCCATGTTTTTGGTTCCTTTGACAAAGGTTCCAACAATCTCGTCCTTACGGGCGGGATTGGTCGAGTCGAATGTTTCGCCATCATGGTATCTTTCGCCGTCGATGATGATGGGATACCGGCAGCCGAGTTCGCCGCGGACCTTCTCTATCGCCGCTTCCATCGCTTCGCGATTGGCGGGCAGATTGAAGTTGGTCAGGGGCTCGTTTTTGAAAGGAGGAAGCACGTTTAGCTCCTGAATTAAGAATTAAGAATTACGAATTAAGAATGCAGACATCTGCAT
>CAZCEM010000250.1:0-2541 GCA_964497555.1 uncultured bacterium | reverse complement strand
TGCCGTCAGACTTAAGTCTGACGGCACGGACGTTGTAAGTCTGCCTGCACCCGCGCGGGCACGAAGTCCCGCGCTGCCTGACCATTCCCCCTCCGCTCAATCCGCTTAATCCGCTGTGAATAAAAAAATCCCGCGAGCAGGGGGCTACGCCCCCTGCACCCCCACAGAAGCTCAGAAACCCAGAAGTCCAGAACCCCAGAACCAGAGGACTGGAAGATATTACCGCACAACACGAAAACCGCTGCTGTGGTTACGATTATCTGGGGTGTTGCTGCGGCGATACGCCGAGCGGCAGAACTCAGTAACGTTGCCCCAGCACCCGCCCCGCAACACACGGTACGAACCAGCCGGTGTCAGCCAAGCGCTGCCATCAATCGGCGCCCCATTGTAGCTGTCATGATACCGGTCCTCGCACCATTCCCAGATGTTTCCGTGCATGTCGTAAAGTCCCCAGGCATTGGGAGTCTTCTGTCCAACTGGATGCGTCTTCAAATCGCTGTTGCCCAAATACCAACCGGCGCGGGCTAAGTCCTGCTCGCTGTTGCCCGTGTAATACCGCGTGGTTGTTCCTGCACGGCAGGCGTATTCCCATTCTGACTCCGTGGGCAGACGATAACCTTTGCCTGGATCCCGTTGGTTCAGTTTCTTGAGGAACTCTTGGCAGTCATTCCAGGATACCTTTTCCACCGGAAGATTGTCGCCCTTTAAATAACTGGGATTGCTGCCCATGACTTCCACCCACATCTTCTGCGTCACCTCGGTGGTCATCATGTAAAAAGGCTTCAGTGTAACCCGATGTTGAGGACCTTCGTTGTCATATCTTCCCTCCTCATTATCGGGCGATCCCATCATAAACGAACCGCCGGGGATGAGCACGAACTCCATGCCGGTCAGGGGGCCGGATTGCTTCGTCACTTCGTTCCTCGCAATGACACTTCCGGCGCCGGGTTCGAT
The DNA here is from genome assembly GCA_964497555.1 of uncultured bacterium. Taxonomy (GTDB): domain Bacteria; phylum Electryoneota; class AABM5-125-24; order Hatepunaeales; family Hatepunaeaceae; genus CAZCEM01. Next base: position 1,587 of record CAZCEM010000250.1, on the reverse strand, counting down.
CTTGGGGATTGCACTCATTGTTTCGGTGATAGTCTCAGTTTTTCCGGGTCGAACGGTGACCTTTTTCACCACATCCCCATATCCCGCCAGCGACAGCGTCAGCTTGTGCTCGCCCGCCGAAACATTTTCAATCTTAGCTCCGGTCTTCTTACCCGTGGGGCGGTCGTCGAGGCTTATGTCTGCGCCTTCAGGGGTGGAGGTTATGTACAACGCGCCCGGTCTGGCGGTCAGGCGCAGGTGAACCGTCGAAGCCTTGTTGAACTCGACTGTGAAATCCGCACTGGCGTCTTCGTAGCCTTCCAGCGAGGCTCGCGCGGAATGACGACCGAGGGTCAGCTTGTCGCGGGTTATCGGCGCGCCGGCGTATTTCCCCAGCGAAAGCCCATCCATAAAGACTTCCGCGCCAGCCGGTTCGCTGGTGAGGCTGACCGAGCCGGTCTGGGCGAATAGATCGACGTTCTCGATTTTAACTTGATCCGACGTCAGCCTCACCTGCCGCGTCACCGTCTCATAGCCCTTCAGCGAAATGACCAATGTGCCTTCCCCGGGCGAAAGATCAGCGCGGTCAAGCGGAGTAGTACCCAGATCATCACCATCCAGGACCACCTTGGCGCCGCCGGGATTGCTGGTGACCCGCAAACCCGCTAACAGCCGTTTCAAGGTGTAATTGCGAGTGACGGTCTGGTCTTTCACTACCGTTGCCATTTCTTCGACAGCCTTATAGCCAGCCTTTTCGATACGCAGAGCATTCGCGCCGGCGCGCTGGTTGTTGAGGGTCAGGGGAGTTACTCCGGGCACGGGGATGTCGTTGAAGATGACGACGGCTCCGGGTGGGATGGTTTCTATTATCAAGGCGCCTAAGCCCTCCGGAGGCGGGCCGCCTTTGGTTTGAATCCGCAAACGATAGACCTTCGCCGGCACCAGCTCAATAGGGGTTTTATACCGAAAAGGCAAATAGCCCTTGGCTGTCAGCGTGATATACCGCTCTAGGAAGCTGATGTAATGGTCGATGATGCCCTCACTGATGACGTCGGTTTTATAGACTATGACCTCAGTGATATCGACGCGGCCGACTACGTCCGATTCAATCCGGATGACAGCGCAGAGGTCGGCGTTCATGTCCTTCACAGGATGAGCCGTCGCCTTGAGGTTCAGAGGGTCTTCCCGGAAATCGACCACCATGAACTCATTAGCGGCGAACAGTGAAGACGCAATGAGCACGATGAGAGAAAAGGCTGCTGCTGCGAAGACCATCAGGCGCATTTTGTTTTGTCTCCTCATTAATTCACAGCGGATGAAGTGGATGGGACGGATTGGAAAATGAATGTCAATAATCCGCTTCATCGGCGGTGATGCTCTCAAGGGAACTCATTCATAACATATTAAACAGATTAAACAGATGAGACAACAGATAACCAGCAGCGGCCAACATCAGTTTAAACGCTGAAGTTTCGCATTGTCATTTCCGCGAAAGCGGGAATCCAGATTGAGAGTTTAACTATCCGAAATATCAAGCACTTAAAGATTAATTATGGATTCCCGCTTTCGCGGGAATTGTCATGGCGGCTTCCCCACCACGGAAGATGA
>CAZCEM010000249.1:0-4363 GCA_964497555.1 uncultured bacterium | reverse complement strand
GGGCTCGGAGGCCCGACCTACGCGTCGCAGGCGCTATTTTCTGGGAAAATGACAGAGGGTGTCAAGTATTTACTGCCCCCCTTAATACTCCAATCCGATGTTGTGAAACACCAGATTCATTCGAGGCTCGAATAGGTCAATGCTGTCCTAACCTTCCCTCAGTCCCGCGTCCATCAGAACAACTCTTCGCGCACCTACTCCTGTCGCTTGATTGACAAATATGCGAATCGGTCGTAATATATTATATTGCCTTTCAGACCCCATATCCGACTTTTCACAATCCCAAGCCGATGTTCATTCATCTACATAACCACTCGGACTACAGCCTGCTGGACGGGCTGTGCCGAGTGCCGCTGCTGATAGAAACCGCCCTCGAACAGGGCGCGAACGCCATCGCCCTCACCGACCATGGCAACCTCTTTGGCGCGCTGGAGTTCTATACTCTGGCGCGCAAGAAAGGCGTCAAGCCCATCATCGGCTGCGAGTTTTACGTCGCCGATAAGTCCCGCCACATCAAGAAATCCGAGCGTAACGGCGGCGGAGGCGGCGAAACCCGCTACCATCTGCTGCTGCTGGCGAAGAATTACGACGGCTATCGCAGCTTGTGCTATCTTTCCAGTGAATCTTACATCACCGGTTTCTATTACAAACCCCGCATTGACAAGGAGCTAATCCGTCAATACTCGACAGGACTAATCTGCCTTTCCGGCTGCCAGCAGGGCGAAATACCCCAGCAAATCTTGAACGGCCACCCGGAAGACGCGATGGAGACCGCCCGATTCTATCAGTCATTATTCGGCGACGACTTCTATCTTGAAATCATGCGTCACGGCCTGAAGGAGGAGGAGAAATATATCCCGGTAATGGCGCAAATCGGTTGGGAACTGGGGATCAAGCTAGTCGCCACCAATGACGCGCATTACATCAAGAAGTCTCACGCCGCCGCCCATGACCTGCACCTGTGCATCGGCACACAATCGAAGGTTGATGAACAGGACCGGATGCGCTTTCCCACGCCGGAATTCTATCTGAAGACGCCCGAGGAGATGGCCGCGAACTTCTCCGACCATCCCGAAGCCTTGTCAACCACCCTTGAAATAGCGGACAAATGCGACCTTGAGATCAAGCTCGGCGAGCCGCATTATCCGCGGTTTGAGCTGCCAGAAGGGGAGGACTCCGACGCTGAATCTTACTTGCGCAAGATAGCTGCGAAAGGTTTTAAGGAGCGGTATGGCGACAATCCTCCGCCAGAGCCGGTCCGACGATTGGAAAATGAGCTGAACGTCATCGCCAAGACCGGCTTTGCCAATTACTTTTTGGTGGTGTGGGATTTCGTTCGCTGGGCGAAGGAGCATAACATTCCGGTCGGGCCGGGACGCGGGTCGGCGGCGGGCAGCACGGTGTCCTATGCGCTGGGCATCACCAACCTGGATCCGTCGCGCTACGGGCTGATATTCGAGCGGTTTCTCAATCCGGAGCGCATCAGCCCGCCTGACATTGACATCGACTTCAGCGACGAGCGTCGCGAGGAGGTCATCACTTACGTCCGCGAGAAGTACGGGGCGGAGAGCGTGTGCCGCATCACCACCTTCGGTAAAATGGCAGCAAAATCGGTGGTGCGGGATGTGGCAAGGGTGCTGAATCTGAGTGTACCGGAGGCCGACAAGTTGGCGCGGCTCATCCCCGAAGGACCTAAGGTAAAACTGGAGGAGTCCTTCAAGGAAGTAGCTGAGTTGCGAGCGCTGGTGGAATCGGACGAGCGCTACGCGCGGGTATGGGAAAACGCCTTAGTGATGGAGGGCGCGACGCGGCAGTCGGGCACCCACGCCGCGGGCGTGGTTATATGCCCCGGACGCACCCTCGATTTTATACCGGTCTATAAAGTGGGCGGAGAGGGCGAGGAATACACTCAATTCGATATGAACTGGGTCGATAAGTTGGGGCTGCTTAAGATGGATTTCCTGGGCTTGCAGACCCTGAGCGAACTCGACTTCACCTTGAAATCTTTGAAACGGAAAGGGGTCGCGGTCGATCTCGACAAGATCGACCTAACGGATGAGAAGACGCTGAAACTGTTCGGCGACGGCGCGACCACCGGCGTGTTTCAGTTTGAATCCAGCGGCATGAAGGACAGCCTCAGCAAACTGAAACCGGACCGCATCGAGGACGTTATGGCGATGGCGGCGCTGTACAGGCCGGGACCTATGGCAAACATCCCCACCTACATCGCCTGCCGGCACGGCCGACAAACGCCGGTCTATGCCCATCCCCGCCTGGAGCCGATACTGAAGGAGACCTACGGTGTCATCATCTATCAGGAGCAGGTAATTCGGATCGCCACCGACTTGGCGGGATTCTCGCTGGGAAAAGCCGACATCCTGCGCAAAGCTATGGGCAAGAAAGACGAGCCGGAAATGGCGCGACTTCGCCCGGACTTTCTGGACGGATGCGAAAACAACGCCATTGACCGGGGCGTGGCGGAGAACATCTGGGACGACTGCAAAGAATTCGCTAACTACGGCTTCGTAAAAGCCCACGCCGCCGGGTACGCCTTGATAGCCTTCCAGTGCGCCTATCTGAAAGCGCATTATCCGGCGGATTATCTGGCGTCCTGCCTGACGGTGCGCCGCCGGAATCCCAACATGGTCATGAAACTGCTGTCTGAATGCCGACAGTTGGGGATTTCGGTGCTCGCGCCGGACATCAACGAGAGCGAGCACGGCTTCGTGGCGACGCGCAAGGGCATCCGCTTCGGGCTTTCTGCGGTAAAGAACGTCGGCGACGCGGCGGTGGAGAAGATATTGGAAGCGCGCGCCCAGCAGGGTCCTTTCACGTCGGTTCATCATTTTTTAACCTCGGCGGATTTACGAGCGGTCAACAAACGGGTGCTCGAAGGTCTCATTGACGGCGGCGCCTTCGATTCGATGGGCATTAACCGCGCAACCCTATTGAATTCTCTCAAGAGTTATATGGCTTATGCGCAAGCCATCCAGGACGAGCGCGAGCGGGGTCAGACGACGCTGTTTGGCGGCTTCGGGGTGGATCCGGCTGTTCATCTGCCGCCCCCGGAACTCAAGCGAATGGACGAATGGCCTCCCGACATTCTCCAATCCCGCGAGAAGTCGGTGCTCGGTTTCTACATCACGAGCCACCCGCTGGAGCAATTCTGTGCCGAGGTGGAGGGGCTTTCCACCCACAAGCTGAGCGACAAGGACGAGTTTGCCAATAACATGCACATCCGCGTCTGCGGCGTGGTGACCAACGTGCAGCATAAAGTGACGCGCAAGGGCGAACCCATGCTCATCGTGGCGATTGAAGATTTGACCGGCATGATCGAGTGTCTGGTATTCAGCCCCTTGGCGGTGGATCTGCGCGAAGCGCTGCAAGTCGATAAGGTGGTGGGATTGTCAGGTCATATATCCAAACGTGACAAAGAGGATGAGCCGACCATCATGGTTGACAGCGCCGTGCCGCTGGCGCAGGCCTGTCAGCGCTGGGGCAGCGCGCTGCACTTATTGGTGGCGCGAGACCACGTCAACGAGCCGCTCATCAACCGGCTCGAGCAAGCGTTTGTAACCTTTCCCGGCAACTGCGCGGTCTATATCAACTTGTCCTACCTGAACGGCGACGTCAAACCTATGCGGGTGCAGAACTTCAAGGTCAATCCGGAGCCGCGGCTGCTTCAGCGGTTGACGGAATTGCTGGGCGCTGATAGGGTGCAGGTGCAGTTTTAGGGGTAGAGGAAGGTGTCGGCATGAGATTAGTTGTTCAACGGGTATCGCGGGCGGAAGTGCGGGTGCAGAGCGCTGTCGTTGGCTCAATCGGGCGCGGCTTTCTGATTTTAGCGGGCTTTCGGCAGAATGAAGATGATGGCAATCTGGAATGGCTGGCGCGTAAGACCGCCGGTCTGCGACTGTTTGAGGACGCTGAAGGCAAGATGAACCTATCGCTGGCGGAGGTCGGCGGGAGCGCGCTGGTGGTCTCGCAATTTACGTTGTATGCTGACACTCGCAAGGGCAAACGTCCGTCCTTTGTGGAAGCCGCGCCTCCTGAGGAAGCCGAGCCGATGTATGAGCGCTTCTGCAGTTTGCTTCAAGCCGAAGGGATAGCCGTCCAGCGGGGAGTGTTCGGGGCGCGCATGGAAGTGGAACTGGTCAACGACGGACCGGTGACTATCATTCTGGAAAGGTAGCCAGCTATGGACCATCCTGCGAAATGGTGGGAAACGACCTCCTCCGGGAGGATTCGCTGCCGGCTGTGCCCGCGTTATTGTGTGCTGAGCGACGGGCAGCGCGGTTTCTGTCACATCCGGCAGAACCGGGGCGCGCAGCTTATTATGACTCATTACGGGGAAGTCATAGGC
>CAZCEM010000248.1:0-4391 GCA_964497555.1 uncultured bacterium | reverse complement strand
TTGCTGCTATTTTCATCTTCCGTGGTGGGGCAGCCACCATGACAATTCCCGCGAATGCGGGAATCCAGAATGTAGCTAATGGAGGCCCGCTTTCGCTGGCATGATGCGCGTGCCGTTAAGCAATGCGTTCAGAATTAAAAGAACCCCTTAATATCAGCCGCTTCTGACCAGCACTTTTATACCGCCGCCCGGCGCATTAACGGCTATTTTATCCGAAGCGGGATTGAAATCCGCGTTGAGACCATAAGACAAAATCTGAAAATTGGTGCTGGGCGCTCGAAACAGCCACAGACCGTCCCAACGCCCGGCGGACCAGCGCGAATAAGCTATCTGGCTGCTGCTTGAATCCGGGGCGGCATAGGCGGTGAACTGGCTGATCCTCGTCAGGCGTCTCGTGCTGTCAGGACGCGCCAGCCACAATTCGCCGGTGAGTTCACCGCCGGTGTAATCATTCAGCACGCAGACCAGCGTTTTGCCGGAGCTGGACCATTTATATTCGATCACACCCGGTGCGACATTCAGTGCTTCTTCACCAGTGCTGTTGATGATGTGCAAGGCACCATTGATAGGATTGTCAATATAACCGAGCAGATCCCCAGCCGGCGCAGCCAGAGGTTTATTTCCGTCCGCCACCGCTAACTCACACCCGGTTACTGAATCCTTTTCCGCAGTGAGTATCAGGCGATATACCCCTGGACTGCCGGTCGAGGGATTGTCCAGCCTCAGAAACAGCTTCGCGCCATCCGCCGCCCAACAGACGTCGCAGCCCGAAGGGAACATTCGACGGCTGGTGCTGTCAGCCGTATTATATACCCACACTCCCGTCAGGCTGTCGCTTTCGCCTCCGGGGCAGGTGAAGACCACTTCCGAGCCGTCCGGCGACCAGCGGTAGTCCCAGTTATGGGCCGGCACGTCGGCAGCGATTTGAACCGGTTCGCCTTCGGTGTCCCATATAAAAATCCCCGGATGGCCGGGGGTGTCGCCGCCAAACAGCAGTCTGGAGCCGTCCGGCGACCAGCGCGGCATTCGGCCGAAGTCAGTCTGATACATAATGGGCCATTGTTCGCCGCCGTGCTGAGTGGGACCGTCGTCGCAGCCGTTGCAGCCTATAATCACCAGCAGCCAGAGAACGGTAATGTAAAGCAGGTTATAAGGTTTCAACATTAAAGAATCTTCCTATCGTAAGCCTTTTTAAAATCCTACAAACCTTCACTGGGCTGAATGGACAGGATCTTAAAGGTAACCTCGCCTGAAGGCACGTCTATTTTAACCTCCTCGCCAACCCGCTTGCCCAAAATACCCCGTGCGATGGGCGATTTGACCGAGATCAGCTTCCGGGCGGGGTCAGCCTGAACCGGATCGACCAGGGTGTATTCCGCCTCACGCTTGCTGCTCACGTTGACCATCTTCACCCGTGTGAGAATACGCACCTCGTCGGAACTCAGGTCATCGCTCTCAAGTAGTTGAACGCTCGACAGCTTCTCCTGCAATCTTCCAATCCGGCGGTCAATGCTGGCGAGTTTCTCGCGCGCCGCCGCATACTCAGCGTTTTCCGACAGGTCGCCTTTTTCGCGCGCGGTAGCCAATTCCTGCGCGGCGGTCGGGCGCTCGATGTTGACTAAAAGGTTCAGGTCTTTTCGCAGGGTGTCTAGGCCTTTTCGCGTCAGGTAGATAGTATCCATGGTGTTGTGTCAGCTTTTAAAAACAATGAACCTCGAAGAATGGGTCTCCGGGGTTGGCGGGGAGGGATAAAACAAACCGGGCAGTTGGCTGCCCGGGATACCCTCTAACAGGTCTTTTAAAGTCAATCTTTAATGAAAATAATACGGAGGAATCCTTTTTACAAGGATAATCAACCTTTTTTAACGATTGGGAAACCTTTTATCGAGGAATTGCTGAATTCCGGCTGTTACCGCCTGCGCCAGGCGGTCAGGATAATCCTCCTGCTGCATCAGCATCTCCTGCTCCGGCAGCATGACATAAGCGGCTTCCAGCAGCACGGCCGGCATCGCGGTCGGTCTAACCAGCGCCAGATTGTTGTAAAACACTCCCTCGTCGGGCAGTTTCAGCTCCAGGCCTACCTCCCGCTGGATTTCCCGCGCCAAGTCGCGGCTGTGCGGCTGGTAGTAATACGTTCCGGCGCCGAACTCGCCGAAGGGATTCACCCCGTCCGGCAGGGCGTTGTGATGGAGGCTGATGAGCAGGTCGCTGCCCTTATCCCGCGCAATATCAATCCGTTGCTGGAGGGTGAGCGTGGCGTCGTCCTCGCGCGTTATAAATACCTCCGCGCCTTTGTCCGTCAGGCATTCTCGCAAGGCTCGAGCAGCCAGCAGGTTGACCTCCTTCTCCATCACTCGGGTCGGCCCAATGGCGCCTGGTTCATCGCCGCCGTGTCCCGGATCTATGGCAATCTTTAATCCGTCGAAATCTCTTCCTAAACGGGGAGGTTTCCTTATCTTTAGAACAAACCGTCCTTCCGTCCATTCTGCCTGATAGCCCCAGACCGGCTCATTCAGAATCACCTCCAACTGAAAGATCTGGTCTTCCGGCTGATCCCAGGTTATCTCTCGAATCAAGCGAGCGTCTGACGGATAGGAAACCAAGTCGAGATGCGATACCACGCCGAACAACTCCACCGTCAGGCGGCCTCCCCCGTCGGATTCGGAAATGCGAAAGAGAACCTGACGACCCACCGGCACCTCAACGGCTTCCCATCGCTCATCCACCGACACCGCGGCTTTCCAGACTATCCCGAACGGCTCCCAGCCTTGAGTGCTCCGGATTTCGCGGACGCTCCGCCCGGGGACCCACACCGACCGCCCCGGCGAGAGTTCCACCCGGAAATAGTCCTCCCGCCATTCCTTAGCGGTCACCCAAGTGTCCGGCGTCGGAAATAAATAGTACGCTCCTTGCGGGTGGGTGCGGGCAGCGGCAGCGCCAATCCGAATCAGAGCCGGGAATGCGGCCTTGGGCGCCGCCGGTGGCGTTGCGACCGGAGGCGCTGCAAAAGGCAGCTCTAACCGAGTTGTATCTCCAGCGCATACGGCTGTCAGTCGATAGACGCGCTTTTCCCAGTCCACGGGCAGCCAGGCAAGAAAGGCGCCGTTGTGATGAACTGTAACCAGCGAATCGTTGATAGTTAATTCCGCTTCTGGCGGCAGCACCGAGCCGAAGATGAAGTTATCTGAAACCTTTGCGAGGCACGCTATACTGTCCGGCTCGACCACGCGGGGATAGACCACGTCGAGGCGAGGACAAATGCCGAGCGCCAACTGCAACGCCAATAGGCTGCCGGCGAGCGCGGTCATGCGAGTTCCCGCGCTCGGCGATAGATTAGATTGGCGCCTTCCAGCACCAGATTGGGATGCAGAGTCGGCTGGCTGCGGCTGCGGGAGATGTAAGGCTCGGCGTAGCCGCCGGTGGCGATGACTTTCGGTTGAGCCTTGAGTTCCGTCGCGATGCGCCCTATCATGCCGTCTATTAAATCCACCGCGCCCCAGGTGAGACCGGCTTGGATGGCGGCGTCGGTGCTCTTGCCGATGACAGTTGGAGGAAATACCAGCGTAACCTCCGGCAGCCTCGCGGTGCGGGTGTGCAGAGCCTGCGCGGCGGTCATCGGACCAGGAATGATAATCCCGCCGAGATAAGCGCCGTCCTCAGCGGCCACGTCGAAAGTGATTGCAGTGCCGAAATCTACCACCACCAAAGGTCCTCCGTAGTAATGGAAACCAGCGTAGGCGTTGCACAGACGGTCGGCGCCGATTTGGGTCGGATCATCGCAGCGCGTTTCTAAAAAAGGGCAGGTCTCGACAGAAATCGACAGAGGATTGCGGCAGTAATGCTCTCGCGCCATCCAGGTGAAACTGCGGGTGTGGGCGGGAACCACCGACGACACTACCACCGATTTCGGTCGATTATCGCCCAGCCCCGCTTTGTCACAGTAGAATTCGGTCAACTGCCAGCATTCATCCGGCGTGCGGGATACTTCGCTGGTCAACCGCCAGGACGAACGCAGCTTTTCTCCCTCAAACAACCCGCATTGGATGGTGGTGTTGCCGATGTCGATGGCTAAAAGAATTTCGTTCATGGTGGTAAACGCTCGTGTTTTTGATATTCACCGCAGTTGATGCTGATTTTTCAGCTTCGATAATAAAACCGCGGCTGCAGATGCAATCTTACTTCGGTTTACCCACCTTCAATGCGGGTCCGGTCTTGCTGTCTGCTGCATATTAGCGGCTTAATCCGCTTCATCTGCTGTGAATAATTTAGGATCCAATTCCTCTCCCATCCTTAATAATAATGGGGACATAATCTATTGGACATTAACTGTCATTCCCGCGCAAGCGGGAATCCAGCCCTATATCCCTCTGGATTCCCGCTTTCGCGGGAAT
>CAZCEM010000247.1:0-4425 GCA_964497555.1 uncultured bacterium | reverse complement strand
GCGGTAGTCGAGCAGGTCGGTTCTGTTCCAGAGATGCTTCCATACCCGCCCCGATTCCCCGGTGCCCAGCCGTTTCACTTGAATCACCAGCGACTGCTCCTTGGCGCGGAGGTTCGTTACTGGATCGACTTCACCGGAGACGCCGGGCGGCGGAATGTATTCAGGGTTGTCGTGAGTGTTGATGACCGCCACGCGCACTGGCTCCACCGAACTGCTCTTGGGTCCCTCAGCGACCTCCTGCCACTCGTTGCCCACAATCTCAATCTGGGCGATGCGGATTGCCGCCTTCCGGCGGAAACCGCTGAACCAGATTCGAGCGTATTCGATATTAGTCATAGTGGGTTTGCCGGAAGTCAGGGTGTCCGCCAGCGGAATCCGATAGAGCCGCCAGCCTTTGTCTTCGGGATTATCCAAACCGCCCGCGATATAGCGGTTGTTGTCGCCTTCGCCCAGGTCAATCTTGTAGCGGTAGAAGTTATTGACTTGATCGAGGTAGGTGTCGCCGTCGAGGTCTTCGGTGTCGGGGTAGCGTCCTAACTCATCGTCGCGGTTGCCTTCCGTCCCGTTTATATGGCTGTAGTCGTCGGGGCTGTTGCCGTAGTCGTAGCCCCAGTCGTCGTAGGACGGCAGCAGTTCCGGTTCGCCGCCGGTTTCCACGCCGTTTATGTTCACCTGGTCAGACGGATCGCCGCCGCCGGTCATGTCGAGGCCGGTGTCCTCGTCCTTCTCAAGGATGCCGTTTCCGTAGGGCGTGTTCACAGTAGGACGGTCTTCCGAGTTCAGTTTGCCGTCGGGGATGACGTCTTCGGAGATCTGACCCAGGTCAATATACATCACACCGGAAACGGCAGTGCCCCGGTTCAGCCACACTTCGAGATACTTAGACTGCGTCTGGTCAGCGAAACCGGCGCCCAGATAGCGCATGATCCCTCCCCAGCTCTTGGTGGGATCGATATCGGGCGGAGGCGCAGTAACGCCCCATTCCGCCCACCAGGGCTGAAACTCAATCTTGAGCACGTTGGTCTTGGAGGCTTGAGCTTCCACCTCTCGTTCGGGCCAGATGTCAGTTATCTTCTCCTGCTCATGGGGATTGTACCAGATGAGCCGTCCTCGCTGGCGGTTCCACAGCGGCAACTGGCGGTTGTCTAGCTCGGGATAGCTCGATGGAGACCACAGTCGCCGGGTGATGCCCAGCGGCACCGACCGCTTGACCGACTCGAAGTCATCAATATACGCCACGCCGTTGTTGTCGCCGGTGGAGGGGCTGTCCATGTTGTTGGGATTTGGAAACACCTGAGCGACCTCGCCCTCTATTGTGAATCGGGAAGGCTCATTGGTTTCATACAGCGGGAGCCTATCGACGGCGCGGGTTAGGAACAGCGGCTTGAAGGTCAGCTTGGCGTTGATGTCCCAGATGGAATTCTGCAGCGGCTCCGAACCCAGACGGATGCGCTGGTCGAGGGTCTTCTCGCTGCGGTACATCACGGTTGAGCCGATGTAGGAATCCTCCCAGAGTTCGTACTCGGCCCGCAAGCCCAGCACCGTCTTGGTGTCAAGCTGCATCATCTGGCCGGTTTCCCACTTAATCTCGACCTTGGCGTCGGGCGACAAGGCTTCCCGCTTGAGGATGGTGAGCTGACCGCCCATGTAGTCGATGGTGTAGTCGATGCCCTTGCTGAGGCGCTGACCGTTGAGCGTGACTTCCTCGGAGCCTTCCAGCACCATCAGCCCCAAGTTGTAGGTGGCGCTGACGTTCTTATATTCTGCGACGATGGTGAAGGCGGCGGAGATGCGGTTGAGTCCCTCTTCGGGGCCGTCGTAGAGTTCCGGCACGAAGAGGGTGTCGCCGTCTATATTTACAAGTGTGATGGTCTTTCGCAAATCCTCGTTCGTTTCTCCGACGTACCAGCCTTCTGGGTCAAACGGTCGCAAATCCGGGAACTCCAATTCACCGCGGGAGGTATTCACGAAGATGCGGTCAATCTGATTATCCGGTTTAGGCTCACCCGCCACTCCTTGCAAGTCCAGCCAGAACAGCTCGATGAGGCTCTTGGACTCCTGCGCGTGTTCGTAGGTGTCCTTGCGTTCGTTGGCTTCGCCGCCGGTGGCGTAGGTTATCTTGCCTTGGAAGCCGTCCCATTCGATGCCGGTGGAGCCAAGGCTGTAGACATGCCGCCACATCAGCGTCCAGGTGGAATCGGTGGGCTGTGGATTCTTGGGTTTGATCAGTTTGAGCGTGAACCTGCCAGTCTCCGGATCGGCGGGTGGAATGATGTCGCCGACGACCTGGGTGCGGGTCTGGTAAGCAATCGCCAGAACGTCTTCTTTGTCGAGGGAGATGTTCATTCGGATGTAGCCGAGGTCGGTGTTGAGTTCGTAGTCGGTGCCGGACTTCAGCGGCAGGAAGCGTCCGTTCTGGTGTTCGCTGTCGGGGGTGGGTTCGCCTTCGACCACCTCGTTGGGATTATAGAACGCCCATCCGGAGATGGCGTTGGGATTTTCGTCGCCGCGGCCGACGGATTTATAGACTTCAAATCGGACGACCTGGTCATCCTGCCGGAAGTAGTGCTCCAGGCTGCTCGGCTGGCGATGGCGGTACATCTCGCGGTAGGACTTGTCGATGAAGAAGTAACGGTTGCGGACGAAGTTATACGGGTAAATGGATTGCGGACCGCTGCTCTCCGCGCCGCCCTCTATCTTCTTAGTTTGTTTTTCGCCCTTATCGAGACTGGCGATGGTGATGAACTTCAGGGGTCCGACCTGCGATTCGGTCTTCAAGCCGAACAAACCCTTGTGTGTGCCTGAGCCGGACACGAATTTCGCGCCGGGCAGCGAGAGGCTGACGTTACCAGCTTCGACCTTGCGCAGGATTTCGTCGTCGTTGCCAGTGTAGGTTACACGGATGCTGTTTTCGAACTCGAACAGTTTCTCTGAATCCTGGTCAATTTCCACCGAGACCTTTTCGCCGACCTTGCCTTTGATGTTGAAACGCTGGGTCTGGTCAACCTTGAACTGATAGCTGGTGGGATTGGGATTGTCGCTGTTGAATTCCTCGCGCTTTTCGGTGCGCATCTGGGCGTCCACGGTGATGTCGCCGGTAACCTGCAATCCCACCTGCTCGCCGCCGAAGATGCGCTGGAGGCGTTTGCTTTTAAAGACCGGGATGGAGATCTCGATGACGCCGCCTTCTTTTTTGGTGTTCTTGGGCAGCTTGGAGAGGACGGAGTTTCGCCAGGTTTCTCGGTCATTCGATTCAGAAAGGCCTCCGGCGGCATGGCGCCGCTGAGAGGCAGGCTCTCGTCCGCTACTTTGTTGTTGAGCACGATGAAATTGGTAGCGGTGTCGAGTCCAGCGGTGAAAGCGACTGGCAGCCCTGCCGGGCGTATCAGCGTGGGGCGATAGGGGAGCGGCTCTTTCTCCTCGACCTTAATCTCTGCTGGAGCTGGCTGTTCCGGCTTTCCTGTAACTTTTCCCTCGACGCCGAGGGCGGTTTTTTCGGGAGTAGGCGTGGTTCCGGTATCGAGGCTCTTGATTGTATCTGGGGAAACAGCGGTCAGGTCTTCAGGAGCGGCTTCGGTCTCAGGCGGTTCGCCAGTAAAGGTATCACCGGTCTCAGGCGGAGCAGGTGGCGTTGACTCAGGAGCGACACCGGACAAAGGCATGACGCTGGTCAGGGTAGTGTCAACCGCAGCGGTGGGTGTTTGGGCGGTGTCGGGGGGAAAGGCGCTCAGGCTGTCCCAGGGCGAGCAAGCGAGACCCAGCCGCTGGAGAGAGCGGGTGGGGTCGATGAGGCGTTCCCAGTCGGGTCGGTGCTTGAATCCAATATCAGCGTGGAGTTGCCCGTACGAAACCAACAGCCCGGCAGCGATAAGTCCCCAAAAGAGTATAGTGCGCCCTTGGAGCGCTCTGTTGCCCATGTCTTGAGTGAATGCTTGGTTGACGTTTGCCTTGAAACGGTATCGAACGGTCTGGGGCGGTCCTTACGGGTTGTTGGAGATAACTGAATCCGCATATGCTCGAGCGTCGCGGCGAGGCTGCGGAATTCTTTATCCTTGAAATTTAATCTTTTAAACCGGCTTATGCAAGGCTTTTTTCCTCCGCTGTTGAGATCAGGCAAGATAAGCAGGGCTTGCGACCCGGCTCGATGGACACTTCCATCTGGCGGTCTTCTCATCCTTTTCTTCTTTAGAACGGTCTCGTCAGGCTCATCCCGTATCTTGGACAGCAGGCGCAGCTTCTCCAGCGGGCGACGTGTAGTCCCTGAGGGTAAGCGGCATCGGTTCCGGTCCGGCTATCAGTTGGTGGAGTGGTTCGTGCCGAAGGAGGAGCAGAGGTTTATGTAGGGCGCAAGGCGGGAGGATATGTAAAAAATCACTGCTGTCCAAAATAAATTTTGTCCCAAAGAAAAACCCTTATCCAAAAAGG
>CAZCEM010000246.1:0-4431 GCA_964497555.1 uncultured bacterium | reverse complement strand
TCTACATAACTACTGGCTCTGCATAATGGACGTTATGTCCAGCTAAGCATAACGTCCATGTACATGTGGCCGCAGACTGTCAGGAAGATACTGGAGGCGTTAGACCTGTGAAGACCTTACATCAGTACCGAGGGTATGCCTTTACCATCGAGTTCACCAGCGAATTCCCGGAATGGGACGTCGATTTCCCTGACTTCCCGAACATCATCACAGCCGGATCTACGTTGGTGGAAGCCTTCGCCAACGCCTGCGAAGCGCTCGACCTGCACTTGGAAAGCCTCCAGAAGCTTGAACAGCCGATGCCGGCGCCGCAGTACCGGTTGGCGCTGGTGGGGTAGGCGAGGGAGCCTGCCGCGTAGGTCGAGCCTCCGAGCCCGACCGGAACTCGTCTTTGCGAGCCCGTCGAAGAGGGATGAAGCAATCTCAAGGATAGCCAAGGGTACATTACAATTCGCATGAATCAAAGCGGAAAAGGTATCAACATGAAAACCAGCGTTGAAAGTGTTATTCAAACCGTGCGCTCGATGTCGGAAGCCGAGCGCGAAGCAGTTTTCCAAGATTTTCTGGACGATCCTGAACTGTTTGAAGACCTGCTCGACCTGGCGCTCTCCCGACAGGCTCTCGCCGAGGGTGGTGAAACCGTAACCCTTGACGAATATCTGGCGGGTAAGC
Source organism: uncultured bacterium (assembly GCA_964497555.1). Lineage (GTDB taxonomy): Bacteria > Electryoneota > AABM5-125-24 > Hatepunaeales > Hatepunaeaceae > CAZCEM01. Next base: position 3,759 of record CAZCEM010000246.1, on the reverse strand, counting down.
GGACCTATTGATAACTAAAAGTTTCACCGTCAGGCTCGTTAGAAACGCCCAGAAAGACCTTGACAGCCTGCCGCCGGAATTGCGCGAAAAAATTGTGGGCAGGTTGCGCGAGTTGGCGTAATCGCCTCGCTCGAAGGGGCGAAAGTTAAAAGGTTCAGCAAACACCTATCGTATAAGGCAGGGTGACTATCGCCTGCTTTATGAGGTTTGGGATGCCAATCGAGTGGTGATGGTTACCCGTGTGGTTCACCGACGCGAAGCATATCGAGGTCTGAACTGATTCATTCCTCAATCTCCCTGGACACTTGGAAGACAAGTGAAAGACTACCACATAAACATCTTCTTCAGCGAGGAGGATGGCTGCTACGTGACTGACATACCGCACCTGCGCTTCTGCTCGTCTTTTGGTGAAACTCCCGAAGAGGCGCTTGCTGAGGTCAAGATAACCAAGCAAGCCTGGCTGGAAGCGGCTCATAATCACCGGCAAACCTGCGCCGCGCCCGCGTTGCCGCCCGGCGATTTATCAGGGGTTGAAGTAGGTTTAATGTTTTGCCGTCTTTACGAGCTAAGCGAGGCAATCTTCCTCGCGCAGGTTAAGCGTCCCGCTTGACTTACAAAGCAGTCACAGGCAATTCAGCTTAAGGACTTTGAATGATGACAATGCACCTAATCGAACCAAAGGTGAGATTTATCACCGATAAACGAGGTCGTCGAACACATGCTGTGATCTCGCTAAGGGAGTATGAAGAACTCTTGGAAGACCTGCATGATTTGTCGGTCGGCTTGTCTCGCCTGAGCGAAGAGGATATTCCCTTGGAAGAGGGCTTCAAACAGTTGGCTGCAGATGAGCAGGTTTGAGGTCTTTCTTAAACCTTCAGCTTTAAAGGACTTGCGAGCGTTAGATCCGAATTCCCTCGCGCCCATTCAGGAGAAGATAAGATCGCTGGCTGAAGAACCCTTGCCGACCGACGTCAAGAAGCTCTCCAGCCAAGATCAGCTATTTCGGATACGTCAAGGGAAGCACAGGATCGTGTATTCCATCGACTTCCAAGCACATATCGTTCGGGTGCTGGCGGTAGATCATCGGAAAGACATCTACTGAAGGCATTTGGAAAACTGAGTGCCTGGAGTAGGACTGGCTGGAAGCGGCTCAGAATCACCGGCAAACCTTCGCCGCGCCCGCGTTGCCGCCCGGCGATATGGCAGGGGTTGAAGTCAGTGGAATCCTTTGACAATGAAAAACCACATGAAGCACGGGGAAGCCGATGTCGACGCCGCGGTGCAGGATGGCAGGGTGCGGTAGGTTTTCATTGTCAACATTGATCTTCTGCGGATGCAATTTTTTAGGAGGCTACAATGAAAAAACTAAAAGTTTTGATTCGAGAAAAATTCCAATTGATCGTAGCAGTACTTTGGATATTTGGTTCTTTTGGTTATTTGTATCATCTGGAGTTAAAGATCACAGGTGTACAAACAACATTAGATGCCCTAAATGAGGAGTTATTAGGTCACCCTCGTTTTTCAAGAGTCATTAATGCAAGATCCACGCAAATGCTTGTTGGAGGACGTCTAAATGATATTGAAGATAAGATTTCTTCATTAGAAGATGCAGTCAGTACATTAAATGGTGGTGATGAGTCAACTGCTTCTTCAAGTCTCACATCGATTGAACTGGATATCTCATCTTTAAAGGAAAGTACTTCTGCAATCGAAATCGAGATATCCTCCTTAGAGTTCAGATTATCTTCTATTGAGGATTTAATCGAAGAGATTAACACACATGGAGTTTTAATTAAACAGAGGAAGTAACAAGACTGGCATTACCAAGAAATGGAAAGCCAGAATTCAATTTTAACAAATTCTTCTTTCGAGAGTTTGGATTAAAGCTTTTTAGTAATTCTGGATAAGCTCTTCCGGTGGAATAATGCCCTACATTACACTCCGTAACAATGAACAGATTACCCCTGTTCCGTAAGATAAACCCATTAAGGACACCCCCATGGCTCTGCCATTAATTTTCGAATACGACCGCCCTGACTTAAAGTGCGGTTATGTGCCCAAGGACGACCTGCCTAAGGACGTCGCCCGGCTGCCTAAAGAATGGCGGCGCGGCGAGCTGCCCCTGCCCCAGGTCGCCGAACCCGAAGTCCTGCGGCATTTCATCAACCTCTCGACGCTGAACCACCACGTCGATAAAGGCTTCTACCCCCTGGGCTCCTGCACTATGAAGTACAACCCCAAGGTCAACGAAGTCCTGGCCTCGCTGCCCGGCTTCGCGGGCGTACATCCCCACCAACCGCCCGAGACCATCCAAGGCGCGCTGGCGCTGATCTGGAATCTGGAGCGCTATCTGGGCGAAATCAGCGGCTTCCCGCACTTCACGCTCCAGCCCAACGCCGGAGCGCACGGTGAACTCACCGCCATGTTCATGACCCGCGCCTATCACACCGCCAACGGCAATCCCCGCAAGGTGGTGCTGTCGCCGGACTCGTCCCACGGCACCAACCCCGCGTCGATAGTCATGGCCGGTTACAAGCCGGCGTCAGTGGCGTCGAACTCGCGCGGCCGCATCGACCTGAAGGCGCTGAAGGAAACCCTGAACGAAGACGTGGCCGCGATCATGATTACTAATCCCAACACCGTGGGGCTGTTCGAGGACAACATCCGCGAGATCGCCGCGATGGTGCACGACGTCGGCGCGCTGATGTACATGGACGGCGCGAACCTGAACGCCCTGATGGGACTGGCTCGTCCGGCGGACATGGGCTTCGACATGACCCACATCAACCTGCACAAGACCTTCTCCACCCCGCACGGCGGCGGAGGTCCGGGCGCAGGGCCAGTGGGCGTGGTCGAAAAGCTCAAACCGTTCCTGCCCATCCCGCGGGTGGTTCGCAAGGATGACGGCCGCTTCGACTGGCAGGATGATTGCCCGCAGTCCATCGGCAAGGTGGGCGGATTCGCGGGACCGTTCGGAGTATTAGTACGCGCGGCGGCTTACATCCGCGCTCTGGGCCCCGACGGCCTGAAGCGCGCCTCGGAAATGGCCATACTGAACGCCAACTACATCCGTCGCAAGCTGGAGGACAAGTACAAGCTGGACTATAAGGACCATCCCATGCACGAAGTAGTGTTCTCGGCTGACTGGCAGGGAGCGCACGGCATCAAGGCGGTCGATATCGCCAAGCGGCTGCTGGACTTCGACATGCATGCGCCGACCATCAACTTCCCGCTTATCATCCACGAAGCGCTGATGATTGAGCCGACCGAGACCGAGACGGTCGAGCGGTTGGATCGGTTCATCGAGATCATGCGGCAGATCGACGACGAAGCCCGCGAGAACCCGGAGGTCCTGCGCGAAGCGCCTCACTACACCCACGTCACCCGGCTGAACGAGGCGCAGGCGGCGCGGAATCTGGACATTGTGTATCAAGAGAAGTAGGCCGTGGTCAGCGGTTAGGAGGCAGTGGGCAATGGACAGGAGGCGGTGCGTCGCATCGATGATGCAGCGCAACTCCATTGGATCGCTTTAAACCTCGAAGATTAATATGCCGTGGGGCGGTTCCCTTTGGAGAGCGTAATCCTTCCGGCCTTGTCGAAGATAAGTTCTTTGATTATGATCGGATCATCGAGAAGCAGCCGATGTGCTTCATCAATGACGCCTCTTAGCTCGATAAATTCAGAAAGGGCTTTCATCTAAGTAGGGTCTGCTGAAAAACTCTTCTTTAGATTAAACTCTCTGCTCAAATCGGCCCCTCC
>CAZCEM010000245.1:0-4435 GCA_964497555.1 uncultured bacterium | reverse complement strand
TGCCCGATATGAACGGAATAGAGGTGCTGAGGGAGATTCGGATTATCGACAAAGCCGTGAAGGTGATTATGATAAGCGGCATGCACGACCTGGGCATCGCTAAACAAGCCATCCAAATGGGCGCCATGGATTATATGCCAAAACCCATTGGACTGGAGGATTTGGGGAACTTCCTTCAGCGGGAGATTAAAAAACTTCTGGGAGCGGGTGAGAACGGCAAAGTCCAATCGATACTGCGCGATTAAACGCGCTTCCACTCGGTTAACTTAATGCTCTATCTCCTTGATGCCGGGGATGGTCCAGAGTTCGGTTATAAGGCTGCGCAGGTCCTCCGGTTCAGGATCGGCATGGATGGTGAGTTTGACGCCGGCGGGTCCCTGATCCGCACGAAAGGAAACCATCTTTATCGAGCGTTTTTCCAGGCAGGTTTTAACGGCGTCGCGCAGTTCCCGACTGTCTTGACGAGTGGTCAATTTCAACAGCAACTGGCGGGGAGCCGACTTCATTCCTCTTTCAATCCCCCCTAATCCCGCCCAGACCAGTATCGCCATTCCGGTAACGAGGAATCCCAGCAGCCATTGATTAAGACCGATCACCAGGTTCACCGCCGCCAATATCCATAAAGCCGCTCCCCCCGTCAAACCGCTGCTTTGGTCTCCCCGCAGCGTCAATCCTACGCCCAACCCACCCGCAACAATCAAAACAATCCCGGCTGTCAACAACAGATTCAGATCAGACACTTGATTGGACTTAAGGCTCAGCATCTCCGGGATGTTCACAATCAGCACCACCCCAATGCTGAATAGCACGCAGGCGCGCAGACCCAGGTCGCGTCGTTGGCGGTCCACGGTCAAGCCTATCAACGCTCCGCAGACTATCGCCGCGACCAACTCCGCTAGCAAGCCCGGCAGCATGCTGCCAATGGTGGTGAGTTCTTCTGTCATAGCCGTTCATCCTCCCACATCTAACGCTGTCTGCAATTGTTACCGCTCATACCGGCGATTTCCCGCAGCCGGTGCTTGGCGTCCCGATAGAATTTCAACATCCTCCGTCCCGCTTGAGCCGCCGCAATCCACCGGCCCAATTCCCCACAACCGTAGGAATCAATGGAGCCAGGCCGGTCATCGTTCAGATGGACGACGTCCAGCGCCTGAAAATAGCGCAGACGACAAGCTCGCGCCTGAAGGGGGTCGATAGCTGTGAGACCCGCGGAGGTGTCGAGGAAATTGGCGGGATGTGAATCCCCATGGATCCAGCCGGCGCGGTGCATTCGCTTCAGAAATCCCACGATGCGCTGCAGCTCTATAGTCCCGGTCGAAAGCTCTTCAACGAAGGGATAAATCATCCAACTGTCAACCACCTGACCCCAATGCAGACGCTGCATCAACAACAAGGGAGGCGGAGTCAAGATTCCCAGCCGGTTCAACAGCAGCGCGTTTCGGCAGGCTATCTCTCCCAGACTGGGGAACAGAATGGAAGTCAACCGAAACCACCACCAGTCCCGCTGTAAGAGAAACTTCTTGACCACCAGCCGGCGGCCCTGCCATTCTATCAATCCCACCAGCGAGCGGTGGTCCTGCTTGATAATTTTATCGGGAGCTGACAGCCGCTCCCAGATGTCCGGCGCTGCGTCCCGCCAGTTGATAGGAATTTCACTTGAAGTATCTTCAAAGGGGATGACCAGCCAGTCTCGGAACCGAAAGCCGTCTTTTCGGAGCGACCTTTTACGGCCGAGTTTTCGCGGCAGGCTCCTTGTCAGGTTCAAATCGACTGCATTCACTTCAAGCCGTGGGATATTCTATTCCTCGAACCAGCGCTAAGAACCGGTCGCTGTCGGAGAGATTGTTGAACACTGCATCGGGCTGCTCGGCTTCGAGAGCGGCGCGGTCGAAGATGCTGGTCGCAACCGCCAGTGTTCGCGCGCCCATCATTTTGCCAGCGATGACGTCGCGGGGAGTGTCGCCGATGACCCAGGTGTCAGCGAGAGGGAAAGACCGCCGGTAGTATCCCTCGGCGCTGAGACGCGCCTGTGTCAGAAGCATGTCGCGGCTGCCGTCGTCATCCCCGAAACCGCCGACGGGAAATAGACAGCCTACGCGGTGCCTGTTGAGTTTAATATATGCGGCTTCCTTGATGTTTCCGGTGCCCAGCGCCAGGTATATGTCGTCTTCCTCCTGCAGACGCTGCAGCAACTCCCAAACGCCTTCAATCAGACGAGGTTTGTCGGAATTGAATACGAGGTCCCGCAGGAACTTAGTGTAAATCGGACAGAAACGCTGAAACGCGACATAGGGATCGGAAACCTCAACGCGGCATTGCTCGAGCATCTGAAGGAAGATCAGATAGTCGGTTAAGCCGTGGGGCTGGATGCCGCGGGTGGATTCCGGCACGCCGTATAATTCAAGAGCGGCTTTTTCCAACGCCATCCGTCCCAATCCGCCGGTCTGAGTCAGAGTGCCGTCTATGTCGAATATCAGCAATATGGGTTTCAAATCAGGCGTTCTCTTCGGTTACTGGTTGCTTGTCACGAAAAATCAGCGATCTAAGAATCATTTTTTCCTCTGTGCTCTCTTTTATCTCTGTATTGAGGTTCTTTCGGAAAGTTTTATCAGCGCACCACCCGGAAATCCCGCCACTCGCCCGCAGCGTCGGACCACTCGAGGTCCATGTCCGTCACCCGGCTGTAGCCGTTGCCTTGTCTGATCAACTCCAGCAGGCTGTTGATGGTGTTTTCTTCGCCCTCAGCCCAGGCTTCGACGGTGCCGTCGGGCAGATTGCGCACCGCGCCGTTGAGTTTTAGCTCTTGGGCACATTCGCGGACAAAAAACCGAAATCCGACGCCCTGCACCCGCCCGCTGACGATGAAATGGGCTTGTTTTCTCAAATATAGTCCTGCTAACTTATTGTCTTTTCAGGTGTTAAAGGTAATGTGGACGTTGTGGACAACGCGGGCACCAGCCGTCATGAATGAGAAGGCCGGCTTCTTCTTGACTCTTAGCTATATTCATTCGACATTTTGCATTTTGCATTTTGTATTTCTTCAGATCTCTCTGGGGATCTCCCCCAGCACCGCCGTCTCCGCCGCCACCGCCGGGCTGACCAGATAAATCTCCGATTCAGGCGAGCCCATGCGTCCTTTGAAGTTGCGGTTGGTGGTGGCGACGCAGCGCTCACCCGGCGCAAGAATGCCCTGATGCGCGCCTAGGCAGGGCCCGCACCCGGGGTTGAGGACCACGCCGCCCGCTTCGATGAAGATTTCCAACAGCCCGGCTCGAAGCGCCTCAAGATATACAGTCTTGGAGCCAGGGATGACTAACAGCCGCACGCGCGGCGCGATTGAACGCCCTTTGAGCCGAGCCGCTGCAATCTCCAGGTCGTCCAGCCGGCCGTTGGTGCAGGAGCCTAACACTACTTGATGTATTTTAAGACCAGCGGCTTTCGACAGCGGCGCCACGTTATCGACCCGGTGCGGCAGGGCAATCTGCGGCTCTAAGTTCGAGACGTCGATTTCGACCCGGCGGGCGTAGTCAGCGTCTGGATCGGCGTGAACGGGATTGAAAGGCGCGGTGGCGCGTCCTTTCAGGTATTCCGCAGTGCGTCGGTCGAAGGGAACGACCGCGAACTTAGCGCCCATCTCCATGGACATATTGCACAGTGTGAATCGCCCTGAAACTGGCATGTCGTCGATGGCGCTGCCGTAAAACTCGACTGATTTGTAATCGGCGCCGGTGGCGGTCATCAAGCCAATGATATATAGTATCAAATCCTTGGGGCTGACGTTGGAGCGAAAGACACCGTTGACATCAATGCGGTAGGTTTCCGGGACGCGCAGCCAGATTTCGCCGGTCGCCCAGACGGCTGCCATTTCGGTGGCGCCGATGCCGGTGGAAACCGCGCCCAGACAGCCGTAGCTGGTGGTGTGGGAGTCGGTGCCGAGGATGAGTTCGCCGGGAAGGGCGTGGGCTTTTTCGACCATCACTTGATGGCAGATGCCTTCCTTGATGTCGTAGAAGGCGTTTATGCCTTGTTCTTCGACAAACTCGCGGATGGATTTGTGGGCGGCGGCGGTCTTTTCGGATTCTGCGGGCGCACGGTGGTCGAGGGGGATGATGATGCGCGAGGGAGCGAACACCTTGGCGGCGCCAATCTGGCGGAACTGGCGGATGACCAGCCCGGCGTTGTCATGGGACATAACCTTGTCAGGGCGGGCGGTGATGAGCTGGCCGGGCGTTACTTCTTTTAGTCCCGCTTTGGCAGCTAAAATCTTGTCGGAAATGGTTTGAGGCATGGGAACCTGTCGTAATGTCTAAACAAACGGAGTAAGTTTAATGATAAGGATAATTGAAGGCAAAACCAAGACAGGGAGGTGGCCGCGCTGGATATTCACAGCAGATGAAGCGGATTGAGCAGATGGGGAACTCCTGACCAATCCGCT
>CAZCEM010000244.1:0-4460 GCA_964497555.1 uncultured bacterium | reverse complement strand
AATGACAGAGAATGTGCAAACGATATTGCACCAAGTAATATTTTCCGACGAGCGGGAGCCGGCGGCTTTATCTCCTCACCAAACGCGGATCCATCGAATCCCTTAGCCCCTCGCCCACCAGATTAAGAGTCGTAACGGTGAAGAATATCGCCAGCCCGGGGAAGGTGGTTATCCACCAGCCCGAAGGCAGCAACTCCCGAGCCTTGGCGAGGATAGAGCCCCAGGAGGCCACGTTCGGCGGCACTCCGAAGCCCAGAAACGACAGGCTGGATTCGGTCAGAATCGCCACCGCCACCCCGAAGGTCACCGACACAAACACCGGTGCCAATGCGTTCGGCAGCACGTGCCGGAAGATGATGCGGGCGTTGCTGAATCCCAGCGCCCGCGACGCCGCCACGTAGTCGATGCTGCGCACCCGCAGGAATTCCCCCCGCACCAGCCGGGCTACCCCCGCCCAGCCGGTCAGACCGATGACGACCATGATGTTGTAAATGCTCTGCGGCAGATACGCCACGATGGCGATAATGAGAAAGAACACCGGGAACACCATCATCAGCTCGATAAGGCGCGAGATGACAATGTCTATCCAGCCGCCGAAATAACCCGCCAGAGAGCCGAGGATAATCCCGATGGTGACGTAGATCGACACCGCCACCAGCCCGATGGACAGCGAGATGCGGGTGCCGTAGATCAGGCGGCTCATGAGGTCGCGGCCGGTGTCGTCGGTGCCCGCCCAATGCTCCAGCGACGGAGGCGTGATGATATAGTCCAGGTCGTAGTCGTTGGGGGAATAGGGGATGATCGGGAACAGAACCCAGTCGATCTTGCGCTCCTCTGGCTCGTGGTGGTTGTCCATCTCGACCAGCAGCTTAAACTTCTTGTTGCGGAAATCCGCCGGCCATTGGGACAGCCCCATATCGACGAGGTAGCCCTGCAGCACCGGGCTGTAGATTTTGCCGTCATAGCTCATCAACAGCGGGCGGTCGTTGGCGATGAAGTCCGCCAGCAGCGCGATCACCACCAGCGCCGCCAGCGCCCAGAATCCCGCCATCGCCAGCTTGTTGCGGCGAAACTGCCGCGTGACCAGCGCGAAGTAGGAACTGCGGCTATGTTTTTTCTCGGTCATGATTTTTCCGGGACCAAGTGTCTAGTGTCAAGTAACAAGAGCTAAGAACAAAGAGCTAAGAGCCAAGAACTGGGGAAAGCGACCGGATACCCTCATCCTGCACAGATAGGGAATTTCAACCGCCAGATGAGGACATCCTGCGGCACGCTGATTTCCCTCGCTTCGTTAAGCCTTCCTTACCCCGACTTGATGCCGTACTCCTTCATCATCGCTTGGAAGTTGCGGCGCTGCATCCCCACCTCCTGCGCGGCGTGAGTGACGTTGCCGCAGGCTTTTTGCAGAGAGTTGATGATGAAGGAGCGCTCGACCTCGCGGATGGCGGCTTTCCGAAGTTCTTTCTTGATGTCCTTCAGCTCCTCGATGGAGGTCGGCGTCCGGCCGTCCCAGACCCGCAGCCCGCTGCCTTCCATCACTTGCTGATAATGTTCAAGGGTCAGGATTTCGTCATGGCAAACAGCAACCATCCGTTCGATGCAGTTCTCCAGTTGCCGAACATTGCCAGGCCAGGGGTAAGCTATCAGCCGCGTCATCAAGCGGTCGTCCACCATCTCGATGTTTTTGTCGAAGCGTTTGGCAAAAGCCCGCATGAATTGATACGTCAGCGCGGGTATATCCTCCGACCGCTCCGCCAGCGAGGGCAGATAAATCGGAAAGACGTCCACGTTTTGATAGAGTTCCTTGATGATTCCGCCGTGCTCGGCGATGGACTTCAGGTCGGAGCTGGTCGCCAGAACGAAGCGGCAGTTAGCGGGTCGAGGTTCGCTGCCGTTCACGGGCAGATAGCTGCGGGTTTGAATGGCATTGACCAGTTGTGTTTGCCCCCAGGAATCAAGGGCGGCTACTTCAGCGAAATACAGCGTGCCCGACTCGGCTTCGTCGATTTTTCCGGGCGTGAGCGTCCGTCTCATCCCCTGCCGAGTTTCTTCGCCGAATAGTTTCTTCGACAGATCGAGCCCTGATTTGCGGCCGCTTTCGAAGATAAGAAACGGCTCGCCGCGGCGGTTGCTGATCTTGTGAACCGCGCGGGCGGCGAGTTTTTTACCGGAGCCGAGCGGTCCGATCATCAAAACGGTGACGCCGGTGGGGGCGACCTTCATTATCAAACGGAACAAGGCGCGCATGGCGGGGCCGTTTCCGATGAGTTCGCCGAACTCGGCAACGGTCTCGTTAGTGCAGGAGCTGCGGGCTTGCAGCATCATGTTCCGCTGCTGCACAGCTCGGTGGAAAGCTGCAAACAGGGCTTCCGGCGTAAGGGGTTTCAAGAGGAATTCATAGACACCATAGCCAAGCACCTCCGCCGCTGCCAGAGACGACATCCCGTGCAGGATGACCACAGCGGTGGTGGGATGGAGGCTCTTGAGCTTCTCCAGCACCCGTGAGCCGCCGTAGCGGGCCAGTTTCAGGTCGAAGAAGACGACATCGTATTCTCCATCGTCCAGATGGTCGAGAGCTTCCGCGACCGAGAGCGCCGATTTCACGGTGTGTCCGATGCGGATCAGGTGCTTGGCGGCGGTCTGTATGACCGCCAGCTCATCGCCAACGATAAGTGCACGGTATTTCACGGTTTCTTTTTAAGTCTTAAGCTGACCATCTTCCCGGTCCATTGATAATAGTCTTAGTTCATTGACGTGTGGCATGTCCAGCTTGCTGGACATGTTTCTCCTAAGCCGCTTCGGACGGGCGTCCCGCCCGTTTAGGGACTATGGGAATATCGCAGCTTGCGGGCAGGATTTCCCTCATTGGTGAAATATAACCAAATTCCTCACTATCCGCCACATTTGGACAGACAAATTCGGATAAGGTTGATTTGACGGGTGAAATCAGCTAACTTTTCCTTTCAGTGCATCGTAGTTTTGTTGACTCAGACTGGAAATCTTGGTTGTTTAAACCGTTGACCTATCGACTTTGCAGGGGAGTTTGGCGTTGGAAGACAGGGTAGTCGGACGCAACCGCAAAGCCAGCTTCAAGTATGAGCTGCATGCCCGGTTCGAGGCGGGCATTCGGCTGACGGGCAGCGAGGTGAAGTCGCTGCGCGCGGGGCACGTGGGCTTCGAGGATGCATATGCCGTGGTGAGGCGAGGCGAGGTGTTCCTGCGGGCGCTGCACATAGCGGGCTACGACAAGGCTCGCGACGGCGGACATAATCCCGACTCGGAGCGCAAGCTGCTCCTGAACCGCAGCGAAATCCGCAAGATTGAATTGCGGGTGCAGGAGAAGGGCATGACGCTCATTCCGACGATGGTGTATTTCAAGAACGGCTGGGCGAAGGTGGAGTTGGCGCTGGCGACCGGCAAACGTCAATACGACAAGCGGCAGGCCATCCAGGATCGCGAACAAAAGCGTGAACTGGACCGCTTCCACAAAATTCGGAAGGGAGTGGTGGGAAGGTAGGAGACATTAAGAGGGATTCGCAGAATTAAGCCAGGCATTTCCATATCAACATGTCGCTGGTGGTCACCTCAGCAATCCGCTCAACAGCGACGTCACTCCCGCGGCGGTCACCAGCGTCAAGGCGATGCGGGTGAAGATGAGCTGCGACACCTTGTGTGCGAAGCGGATGCCCACCAACGCGCCCAGCGCCATTGCCGGCAGGAAGACTGCCGAATGAATCAACACTGGTTTGGTTATCAAGCCGCCGGCGATGTACGAGCCCAGGGTGACGACATTGAGTCCGAAGAAGAAGGAGATAATGTTGGCGCGAAAGACCTCCTTGTCCCAGCCCTGATTGGCGAAGAACAGAATAACCGGCGGGCCGCTCAGGGTGGTGGCTCCGTTCAGAAAACCGCTCACGATGCCGATGAGGCCCAGCGCGGGGCTTTCCCGTCTTGTAGGTCTTCGGAAACCCGCCAGAAAGGTCGCTCCGAATATAACAATCACCACGCCGATAAGGATTTTCAAGTCATCGCCGTTCAGCGCCTTCAGCGTCCAGGTGCCCAGCGGCATACCCAGACAGCCTCCCACCCATAACATCCAGAGCTTTTTCATCTGCACCCAGCGCCACGCTTCGACAGCGATAATCAACGCCAGGAAGGTTGATATCACCATGATTATGGCGACAACTTCCTTCGGCGGCAGCAGATGCACCAGCAGCGGCACCGACACCAGCCCGAAGCCGAAGCCCATCAAGCCTTGGACGGCGCCGGCGATGAAGACTATCACCGCGCTGACAATGGTCGCAAAATCAAAATGAATCATGGATCTGCATCCCGGCTCCGTTCCAGCGTCTCCGAAGCGACGGCAACAATACTGTTAAGGGGTGCACTTTCTTCTTTACAACAGAGGTAATGCGTCGAAGACGCATCATTCCAGCGAAAGCTGGAATCCAGAAGAAGTC
>CAZCEM010000243.1:0-4470 GCA_964497555.1 uncultured bacterium | reverse complement strand
TTAGGAAGCTCATCCTTTTCTTCCGGCACGAACAATCCCCCGGCGCTGGCTATTAGCTGCGATAGTCTATCCACCGAGGCTACTTCATAGAAACCGGGTGAAACGACCGCGCCGCTGATGGAAACCTTGATCTTTCGGGGATTGACAAGCCTAAGCGACACAGGAGACTTGGAGTAAATGTCCGCAGCCTCTCGTTTCAACTCTTCTTCAGCTTGCTGCAAGGTGTGACCATTGCAATCCAGAACGCCAACTGTCGGCACGGAAACTTTGCCATCCGGCCCAATTTGCAGCGGAATGATGTTCTGGATGTCGCCCCAGATGCTCAACTCCAGTTGATCCCCCGGTCCTAAAAGATATTTGGAGGGATCAATCGGTTCTTCCAGCGCGGTAGGCGTCTTCGCGGTCTGGGTTTTGTCCAGTTCACTGAACGCCTTTAGCAGTTCTCTGCCTTCTTTTCTGGGAATTTGTCCCATTGCCAAAGAGCCGGCAATAAAAAGCATTGCCGCGAACAAGCAGTTGAATTGCCTCATAGCCTCTCGGATAGCCTCTCAAAGGAGGTCAGCCCTTGGGGCTATTCCTCGGGATGCAGTTCTTTCTGGAACTTCTCTTCAGCGCTCTTGACCTCTTTGGACTTTATAATATGAGTGTATTCGTCGCGAAGGATGTACGGTGTGACCTCGATAATGAGGTCGGTTTTACTCGTCTGGAGCACGTTGTAGCGGAAGAGGCTGCCGAGGTACGGCATATCGCCAAAGAACGGGACTTTGTGAGTGGTTTTGTGCGCGACCACACTCATCAAACCCCCGACGACGATGGACTGACCGTCTTTCACGCGAACCGTCATGGTAGAGGTGCGTTTTACCATGCGAGGTATGGTCTGTTCGGGGCCGATAAACTCGAAGATGGAGCTGACTTCCGGTGTTACGGAGACAGTGATATATCCATCGGAGTTGACTTGAGGAGTTATCGAGAGCTTGATGCCCACTTCTTCGCGCTGGACGGACACCTGACCGCCTACACCGCCGGAGCTGGTCACGTAGGGCACAATGTCCACCAGTTCGATGGAAGCCGGGCGTGCGTTCATAGTGGCGACGCTGGTGTTGGCTAAAACGTCGGCGCGGCTGTTCTTCAGCAGCCAATCCAAGGCGACTTCATAAGCAGGCTGGCTGCGCCAGATGTCGCCGAAGGTGTTCATACCTTCAACCTTTTCAAACACATTGTACTGACGCGAGGCGTCAGACAGCGCGTCGATGGCGGTGGCTGACTGGTCGCCGGGACGGGTGCTGCCTTCATAGATTATCATTTTGGTGCCCGTCGAAAGCTTCGACCAGTTGATTCCCAACCGCTCTTCATCTTCGACCGAAACCTCGATCAAACGCGCAGAAAGAGTGATCTGTAAAGCCGGCTTGTCTATCTCTCCGATTACTTTGCGAACGTCGTTGATGATCTTGGGAGTGGTGTTGATAAGAAGCTTGTTGCCGCTCTTATCCACTTGAATTTTCGCCGCGAAATCTTCGAGCAATTTCTTGACTTCTTCGGCTTCAGCATACTGAAGACTGATAACGTAGGAGTTCTGACCTACCTGCTCTTTCAGCTTGTCCGCTTTAGCCACGAGGAAGGAATTGCCGACGATTTCGTATGACAATCCGGCGGCTCGCACCACCAGATTCATAGCCTCCTCAATGGGGGCTTCGTTTAGATGGATGGAAATCCGCTCCTCTTTGGAGACGCCGGGGCCGGTTACAATGTTATAACCGCTCTTCTGCGCCAAGATTGAAAGAACTGTGGGCAGGTACGCATCTTCGGCATCGATGGTTACAACGGTCTGTAAACCCGGTGCAAATTCGGTAATCTCAGTCACATCCTCTTTCGGCGCTGCGGTTTGGTTTTGACCGAAGGATGTAGCTGGAATAACGGAAAGGGCCAGTATTAAAATCGTCAAAAGAACCTTTTGACTCGGGTTGATTCCGCCCATTAGTACTCCTCACCCTAAGATGATGGTTCGATGTATTATGAATTAAAACAAAGCGACTTCAGCCTACTCGTTGAAGCAAGGTTCATGACTTCTGCATGGGGATCTGCTTGACTTCAACTTTCGGCACCGGTATGCCGCCAGGACCATACCTTTTTTCCTCTTCGGCGATAGTATCCGGAGCCTTTTCGGTTTTCAGCACCAAACGCTCGCCGCCGCGCGTCAAGGTTATCTTGTCCCTGCCAATGCTCTCGACTCGGTAGCTGCCGATTAGATCGCCAATTCCGAGCAGGGTGCTCTTGCCAAGGTATTTTATGATGGCTGAAGGCTTCTTCTCTGAACTCACGACCGTAGCCGCCAACCGCATGCGGTAATCGCTCTCGGAGGTTTCAGTCATTCCGAGGGTTTTGAGGAACTTCTTGGTTTTGATCACCCTCGTAAGGTCAAGGGGATCTTCCTCTAGCTCAAAAGACTCCGCCAGCCGCGCCCGCAGGTCGGCTTCCAGCTTGTCAACCGTTTCCCGAAGCTGCGGATCCTGAACGCCCCGTTCGGCGCGTTTCTTGATCTCCGACTGCCATCTCTTGATTTCTTTGTCGGTCTCCCGCGACTTGACGCCCACTAGGACGATCACAAACAAGAGCAGGAAGGACAGGAGGTTAAAGAAGAGTTTATCTCGGCCTTTCATCTATGGCTTCCTTCTCTTATTGCTGTTTGATGAGGGTTAAGGTGGAGATGCGCAGCACGATTGATTTCGCGCTCAGGTCGCCGCCGGCTTTCTCAGCCTGCGCTCCCGATTTGCGCACCGCGTTGTCAATCTCGAACTGCTCGACCGTGATCAAGCGCTCGGATTTCTCAAGCTGATTGATGAACTTGCCGAGCTTCTCGAAGCTGGCTTCCAGGGTAAGGGTGTAGGGCGTGCGCACGTAATCCAGACGCGCGGACTTCTTTCCCGGCTCCAGTTTCACCAGCTTGATTTTAAGGTTGTCCATGATGCTGGTGATGTACTCCATAAACGGTATGGAGGCGTCTTCAGCCAGCGAGTCCGTTTTGGAGATGGCAAGGTTCTTTTCGATCAGATTGGCAACGAGATCTAACTGCTCGTGGATAATCTGAGCGCTGATCAGCTTTTCATCCCGCAGTTGAATCGTGCGGTTCAACTGCTGGATCTTGCCGGGATACTTCGAGTACACCCAATTGTAGTATCCCCAGGCGGCCCCGCCGAACAGGACCAGCACTAATAGCAGAACTAAGTTCCGTTTCATCTATTTCTCTCGCTTAGCGATGGTTTAGACGTTATCCCGCTGTTAACTCTTGCACGGCGGAGCCGCCGCCCCGTCGGCGGGCTCTCCTCTCGCCGGTGGCGCCGCGCTCAATCTGGCAGATTACCGAGAATGACAGAATGGTCTGTTCCTCGACATCCGTCTGGTGCTGCTCCTTCAAGCGCATCTCGGAGAAATCCCGGAAAAACAGCGGTGAGGACCTTAGCTTATCGATGATCTCTTTGACGCGGTCGAATTCTTTCTCGTCCTTGTTGATGGTGGAGATGAAACGCAGCAACAGCAGTTGGTTCTTGTATTCCAGATAGGTCAGCGCCATTTCATTGGGCATCAGTTCGCCCAAGGAAAGCATTTTTTTAGTCCAGAGAACGCGTTCTTTTTCGAGCTTGGCTAAGGCGAGCACGTCCTGCTTGGAGATATTTTTGCCGGTCTTCTTCAGCGAGTCAAGACGGCGGTCAATGTCCTGTATGGTCTTCTGTTTTTCCAGAAGAATGGCTTCCGCCGTCTGGTATTGCTGCACGTTTATCAGCGTGAAGACCACCACCAGAATGAGCAGCACCGTCAAGGTGATTATCTCGCGGCGCTTCCGCCAGCGTGCTTCCCGTTCGGCAAGGTCTTCGCCTTTATTGAGGTTAATCGTAAATTGAGTGATCATTTACAGATCCCCTCTTGTCGCCAGTCCGATTGCGCAAGCCATCATGTACGGGTTGTCCGTATCAATTGGAATGCGGCTGTCCAACTGGTTGAATGGATTGAAGAGTTCTATAGGAAGGTTGAATTTATTGCTCAGGTAGGTGTCCAGGCCGATGAGGATCGCTCCGCCTCCGGTGAGCACGAAGTGGGTGAACACCGATTGCCCGGTTTCCTTGACATAGTAGCGCAATGAGCGGTTGATCTCGTCTCCCAGCTTTTCCATGGTGGACTTTTCAGCCACTGCCAGGGACTCTGCTGCGATTTGGCTCTTCTTCGGAATCGTGGGCTCCATCCCCTGGGCTTTCTTGATGCGCTCAGCCTCAGTGTATTCGAGACCATACTTGTCCATCAGCTCTTTGGTGAAATGCCAGCCGCCCACATTAAGGTCGCGGGTGAAGAAGCTGTCTCTTCGGCCAAACACTGTCAAGCCGGTCTTCTTGGCGCCGATGTTCAGGAATATGGCCACTCCGTTGTCGGGAAGCTGAGAGGTTGCGATGTAGGAGTTGAGGACCGCAAGGGGTTCGATGT
>CAZCEM010000242.1:0-4510 GCA_964497555.1 uncultured bacterium | reverse complement strand
ACAGGATATAGGCTACAGGCTACAGGCTACAGGCTACAGGCTACAGGCTATGAACTTTAGACTTTCAACCTCATTTCTGAATTAACTGATGCCTGACGCCTGATGCCTGACACCTGATGCCTGACGCCTGTAGCCTGACAAAGGAGAAACCATGTCCATCAACCTGACATCAACCTTTCTAGCGGCGAAACGGAGCGCTAATCTGGTGATGTTTTCGCGAACTGTTGGAACCACATCGACTCCGTTGAACGGACCCGGCGGCTCCACCGCCTGCGGGTATCCGATGCCGCTCAACGGCAGAGCGCTGAAACTCTCCGTATATGACGGTTCGATGGTGAGAACGACAACATACACTATCGAACTGAGTGTTGGAGATCGTATCAGCCTCTATGCCACTTACATCAATCCCACCTTCACCGTCAGTCTGGTGCTGAATGACGGCGAGACGCTCCTGCATGTCACTGGATGCGCCGCCAATAGTGTGCTCCAGGCGACTGTGCTGCTGCAACTCGAGGAGGAATAGACGATGAGTTGGACTGACAGCGATACTGTGAAAGCGCATCTCCTTGGCTTTTCAGTGGATTCCCTGGAAGTTGATAACGTGGAAGCCGCCCTTATCGGCGAGGAAGCGACCCAACTGCCGCATCTCAACTTGATGGAAGGTAGCATACGTGTTGCGGCAGTGCTGGAAAACGCTCCCCAGGGTCCGATCGCCATCACCCTGACCGATGAGGAATGGTCTGAGCTGGGAACTAGTGACCTCTTGACCGGCTCGCTCGCCCTGACGCCTGACCTGACACTCATTGATCCTTACATCGAGAATAAAGACTTCGCGGTCGATTATCTGACCGGAGAAGTCAAACGTCTCCCCGATTCCGCCATTCCCTCGGGAGAGGAGATTTACGCCTGGTTCATTCCACTGACTGTCTATGAGGAAGATGTGGATTACACGGTCGATCTTGTCTCTGGATGGCTCAGTCGGGTGGATGAAGGGGCGATTCCCAATCCGGCGCGGGTGCTGGTGAAGTATACGACCAACGATGCGGTGACGGCGGATTCCCTTATCTCCCAGGCGATCACGGAGGCGGAGGATAAAATCGCGGCGCGTTTGCGGGAAGGATACTCCCTGGAATCCACCGATCAGGGATTGCAGACCGGGGCGACGGAGCTTGTCTTGTCGCAGATTTGCGATGACCTCGCTTTGCATCTGCTTGGGATCAGCAAAGATTCTTCGGCGGACGACCGCGCCCATCGGTTCATGGAGCTGGCGCGACGATACGAGGAGCGCGCCGCTGCCACCCTCGCACGATTCCTCACCCAGCCGCTGCCCGCCTCTCTGGTACGCAAGAAAAATCCTGATAATGCAACAGGATGGTGAATTATAGGCTTCAGGCTTCAGGCTACAGGCGTCAGGCTACAGGCTGCTGACGAGTTTTCCCATTCTCGGACAGACTGGCTGCTACAGCTTAAGGTCGACCAAACAACATAGGACACATAATGGCAATCCTAAGTGATAATGGATTTCCAACATTTCTTTTTCAATGCAAAACAATCGATCCGGCTTATGTTCAACCGCGTGAGATCATAGACCAGCCCTTCATTCGCAAGTTTGCCGAGGCGCTGCAAACGAATAACCGTCTGCTCGTGGTGAAGAGTCGTCAGATGATGGCGAGTTGGATCGGCTGTGCCTATCTGATCTATCGCGCGGCGACAGACGGTCCCGGCATTCATCTGATAGTCTCGAAGGAGGAGCGGTCGGCGAAGATACTGATCGACCGGGTTCGTTTCCTTATCGACCAGCATCCGGACAAGGAGTGGGCTGAATCGGTGAGATGTTATTCCGGCACGGTGGCGTTTCCGGAACTCGGCAGCCGGATCATCAGCCTTCCCGCGGCGCCTTATGCAGTTCGCGGGCTCTCGCCGCAGACTGTGTTCTGGGATGAAATGGCGTTCACTCCGAACGATGAAGAAATCTGGGCGGCGATAAAACCGGCGGTGGATTCCGGGGGCGCTTTCTTCGGTGTCTCCACACCCAACGGTCCCTCAGGAGTGTTCGCCCGTCTTGTCCATAGCGAGGAGCCGGGATTTACCGTGTTTCGCATTCATTATAAGGATAATCCGGAGCGGGATAGCCAATGGGAAGCCTCAGCGCGAATCGGACTCTCGCAATCACGTTGGCGGTGTGAATATGAGCTGAGCTTCGAAGGCGGGGAAGGGAAAGTCTACGATCAATTCGAGGAAACGATTCACCTCCTCGACCAATCCTATTTCCCATGTCGCCTCCCAAATGGACATCTCTATCGCGGGATCGACTTCGGCTACCGACATCCTGCTGCGGTTTGGGCGGAGTATGGCGAAAATGGTGTCCTGACGTTCTTCCATTGCCTTGTCGGGGATAGACTACCCCTCGACCAGTTTGTTCAGGAGATACGCGCGGTGGATGCTCAGTACGGAATTTCAGAGAAGGATTTCACCTTCACCGCGGTCGATCCCGCCGGCGCCGCCAAGACCGACCAGGGTATTTCACCGGTGGAAGCGTTGCTGGCGGCGGGATTCAAACTGACCTGGAGCCAATCCTCGATCGCCGCCGGAATAGAAGTGGTTCGTATGCTGCTCAGGGATGCCGGAGGGAATGTGCGTTTGAAGGTGGATCGACGCTGCGGCGCTTTGATCCGTGGATTCCAAGGTTATACCTGGGCGCCCGATGGTGAGCTGCCGGTAAAAGATGGAATCCATGACCATCCCATGGATGCCCTTCGTTATCTCGCCGTCAACCTTCACCGGGCGCAGCATCGTCTCCCTGATCTCACACCGCTCATCCAGGGACTTGCTCCCCCGCCCCACCGCAATCCAATGATTACAGGCATCAGGCTTCAGGCATCAGGCTTCAGAAAGTGATCTGAAGGCTGAAGCCTGAAGGTTGAAGAATGTCAGCCGAGGACGACTGACACCACCAATGTCAGCCGAGGACGGCTGACACCACACCAATGTCAGCCGAGGACGACTGACACCACACCATATATCAGGAGAACCGATGTTTTCACGCATATTTCACCGAAAACGCATTCAGTCGGAAGCCAAGTCGGAAGCCAAGTCGGAAGCTAAAACAGAAGCGAAGGCAGAAGCTAAACCGGAAGCTAAGACGGAAGCCAAGTCGGAAGCCAAGTCGGAAGCCAAGTCGGAAGCCAGAGCCGTACGGGGAGCGCCGCTCAAGTCATCGTTGTCACTAAGACGTGAGAGCTACCCTGAGAATCCCATGACAGCGTCAGCTTTCAACTCGACATTTCGCTATACCGGTGTGAATCGCGGTGACTTTTACCGTTACATCCGGGATCATATCCCGATAGTTTCCGCCGGTATCTGGAACTGGGTGCATCTCTGCGCGACCGAGCAGCAGGCGGAGATTCGCGCCGACCAGCCCGGATTCCGTCAAGCGGAACAGTTGATAAACAGGCTCAAGCAACGGATTTATCCCCGTCTTGATGGGGATAGTGATGGGCTGAAACGATTGACTGAGAGTTTCTTCCTTGAGTTGTTCACCTTGGGACGGTTCGCCGCTCGCGCCCACCTGCTGCCGGATGGATCGGGAGTCAGTCACCTCGAGATGCTGGACCCTTATCGTGTCCAATGGCGCAGTAATAAGCAGGGACGTTTGATCCCCTATTACGAAACCGAACCCGGTGTACTGGAGCAGTTGCCATCGGGATTGTTCTTCCACCGAACACTGGTGTCCGACTTGAGCAGACCCGAGGGGATCGAACCGCTGGCATCCATCCCATTTGTCCTTGAGATTGAACAACGGATGCTGGAGGACATGGCACGTTCCAGCCATAATGCCGGCGCTCCGCGTCTGCAAATCAAAATCACCGCTCCGGAAGCCTTCCCCGGCGAAGACCCGGACAGCTATCACGCCCGCGCTAACAGCTACTTCCAGCAAACTGTCAGCCAGTTCGATGAACTCCAACCCGATGACAACATCTTCACCTGGTCGGATGTCGAAGTGTCGCTGATCGGCGGACCAGGAAGCGATAAAGGCGTCTGGAAGATCAACCGCGAACAGGTGATCGAGGATGTGATTACAGGACTGAAACTCTTCCCCTGGGTTCTCGGGCGCAGTCACGGCACGACCAAGAACTGGATTTTCTCCCAGTATAACCTGCTGATGCAGATAGTCGATTCAGTTCAGGCGTTCGGCGGGGCGCTGGCGGAGTGGGTGATCCGTCTCGAACTGCGTCTGATGGGCAATCCCTGCGAAGTCAAGTGGATTTTCGCCCCGAATCAGGATCCCTTTGTTGTCGAACGCAATCGCGCCAAGCTGCTGCACTTCGAGCGGATAGACAAGATGGTGCAGGGCGGTTACATCAGTCTCGACCAGGGCGCACGTGAACTGGGATACGACAAAGCATCTGGCGTCAGAGGTGAGGGGTAGCGTAAGCCTCCGTGCTTGCGAGAAGAGTGAGGGGTAGCGTAAGCCTCCGTGCTTGCGAGAAGAGTGAGGGGTAGCGTAAGC
>CAZCEM010000241.1:4076-4520 GCA_964497555.1 uncultured bacterium | reverse complement strand
TAACTGGTGTATCGTCTGAAGCCTTCTAAAAAATGCTCCAGGGGCGTCGCGACGCCCCTGGAACAATTAGCACGACAGAAGCAGCAGACTTTACCTTATCAGCAAGCCCTTCTGGATGTAGCGCCGGTTGTTGGCGGTCATCACGAACAAATACATGCCGCCGGGCATTCCGTCGGCGTTCCATTCGACCACATGACGACCGGCCGGCAGCGCGCCCTCTGCGAGGATGGCAATTCTGCGTCCAGCCATATCCACCACCTCCACGCGAACCGGTGCGTTCACCGGCAGCGCGATTTCCAGCTTGGTGCCGGGATTGAACGGATTCGGGAAGTTATGCGACAGGCTGAACTCGGTCGGCAGCGACTGACGTTCGTCCGGCGCCGACAAAGGAATCGGCACGTTCACAATCCAGCGCTGGTTCGATTCACGCGAGAGCGGCTGCTG
>CAZCEM010000241.1:0-4066 GCA_964497555.1 uncultured bacterium | reverse complement strand
ACCCACCACTGCACGTCCACGCGAATGTCGGGCTCTTGGGTGTAGATGCCCAGACTGAAGAGGAACATCCGCAGGTCCGCGATGGTGAACTGCTGACCAGCGCCGACATTGATGAAGTTAGTGGTGTCGATGTCGCCGTGAACCGCATGAACGAACAGTTGGTACGTCACCGCGTTGCCGTCCACGTCCGCCGCTGGTTCCCAGGTGAACCGTACGAAGTTGACTTCGATTCGAGTGTTGTTGGCGGGAGTCAGCAGGTTGAAGGCGTTCGGCGCGTCGTTCACTGGCGTTACAGTAACACGGAATACCTCCGGTACACTCTCCAGACCAAACTGGTCGCTGGCCCAGATCGAGACATCGACGCCGTTCGGCAGGTTGAAGTTTGGATCCAACGAAATCAACAGATTATGGTCAGCGTCCGTCGTGATGTGCATCGGCGCCGGTTGACCCTCAATCCGGTAGCCGGTGATTTGGTCGTCGTCGGGGTCCGTGAAGATGGTGTCGAGGTCCACCACAACGCGAGGCTGGTTGGCTTCATCCTCAGCCATGACCACATCCGGGATATTGTTGGTAATCTCGGGCCGGCGGTTGAAGTCAAGCACCGTGATGGTGACCGTCAACCGGTCGGTGCCGGGGTTGTCCGGATAGTTGTCCGAGACGTCGAAGACCACGTCGTAGGATGGCTCGTTGTGCCCGGCTGCGAACGGAGGCGTCCAGACAAAGTCCCGGCCATTGCCCGCGGCTGCGAACTGCGGATTACCCGGCATCGCGCCCCAATCGGCGGTATATTGCAGATCATCAAGGTCAACGTCGGTGGCTTCCACGTGGAAGCGCAGCTCCTGGCCTTCGGTGGCGTCCGTCGCCCATTGGTCCTGAGCTGAGGGCTGCTGGATCACCGGCGCATGGTTGACGTCGGTAACGGTGATTCTCACCGTTATTCGATCCGTATGATTGTCCGGGTCGGTAACGGTGAAGATTGGTTCGTAAGGATTCTGACGCGCCGCCAGAGGTCCGGGCGTCCAAGTGAATTCAGCCGTGCCGTCGCCCATGTCGTTGAACTGGTGCCCGCCCGGCAGATCCACTGGAGTAATCGCCCACGTCAACTCGTCGGGATTGTTGTCATCGTCTTCAGCGATGAACTCGATGAGAAGGTCTTGGCCTTCAGCTACCTGCCTATCATACACATCCTCTTCCGAAGGCATGGTGATGTAAGGATCTTGCGGGACGTCGTTGACTGTAATGGTCACTGTAACATCCGCATTGGCTCTCGCCCGGTCAGCCACCCGGAACACCGGGCGATAGACACCCGCGTCCCGGAAGTCGGTTTGCCAGGTATAGGTGCCGCGTTTGTTGTTGTTGTCAGCCGCCCACTGCGCGCCGCGTCCGGCGGTTCCAGCGTCGTCCAGCATGGTCAAGGTCAAGCCTTCCTGTCCGTTGAACAAGAAGTCGAAGTCGTCGGCGTTCAAGGTAAATTGAACCATATCGCCTTCATCGACCTGAACCGCCTGGGGTGGATCGATCCAGAACGGCTCATCGTTGAACGCGCTAATGGTGATGGTGAACACGTCATCGGTAGTTTCGTCCCGCTGCGGCAGCGCTTGAGCGCCGTTGCGAACGTTGCGGACATCTCGCCGTGTGTTGTCACGCGCTATCGGCGCCTGTCGCTGCGCCACCGCCGCCGCCAACACCCGGCGGCCGCCTTGCTGGTCGTCAGCCGTTACAGTTACCATAACGTCATCCACCCAGTAATTAGCTATCGGGTCCAGCGACAGCACGTGAGTTTGCTGGTCGAGCGCTACCTGGAGGTTTTCGTCGTCGCAGGCGAAGCTGAAGCTCATCTCATCGCCGTCCCGATCGCGGAACACCTCGTCCAGATCGGCGATGTCATATTGACCGGCGTCTTCCTCGCGAACCACGTCTGCGATGGGATTCACCACTTCCGGCGCATGATTCACATGGAGCACCGTAATGTCCACGGTGATTTCGTCCGTCTCGCGGGCCCCATCGGCAACTATGAAACGAATGGCATAATCACCCGCAGATCCAGCGGGTGTGTCCCAGGTTAACCGCCACGACTGGCCGCCGGTGGGTTCCACCACAGCGCCATTCGGCAGATCTTCGACTGTTAAGTTTAACGCCTCATCATCGACATCCTCCGCAATCAGGTCGAATTGCACCCGAGCGCCTTCGTCAACCGTGATTCGCTCCTGCGGATATTCCACCCACACCGGCGCATCGTTGACCGGATTGATGATGACGGTGAACAGGTCGTCCGCCGTGTCGTCGCGCTGCGGCAGCCACTGACTGCCGCTACGAACGCTGCGGACATCCCGTGAAGTAAAGTCGAACAGCGGCTGCGCCTGATTCTGAGCCAGCACCCGCGCAACCGCCTGCCGATTGCCCTGATGGTCGTCGGCGGTGACGGTCACCATCACGTTGTCCACCCAGTAATCTCTAACCGGATCCATAGACAACACATGGGTTTGCTGATCCAGGGCAATGCCCAGATTATCGTCCTCGGTGTCGAAGCTGAAGGTCAATTCATCGTCGTCCGGATCGTTGAACACGTCGTCCAGATCGGCGATGTCGTATGGTCCGGCGTCTTCGTCGCGAACCACGTCCTCTATGGCATGAGCGACTTCCGGCGCGCGGTTCACATTTGTAATGACAAAGTGAACGCCCGCATCCACCGAAAGCTCGCCGTCCGACAAGGTGAAGGTTGCGTCGTACTCACCCGCTTGGTCGTAGGTTACCTCCCATGCAAACGAGCCGGTGCCGTCACCGTGGTCGTCGAATTGCGCGTCTTCCGGAAGGCTGCCTCTGTCAAAGCTAATGCCTACGTCATCCTCGTCGGGGTCCTCGCCCGCCACGTCAAACTGAACCATAGCGCCTTCGCGGCCTTCCACCAACTCAGGAATGTTTGTCCACACTGGTCGGCGGTTCACGTCGGTAATGGAGAAGTGAACCGGGGCGTCAACGTTATGTTCATCGTCTGAAACGGTGAACACCGCGTCGTACTCACCGGCTGAGGAGTAGTCAACATCCCATGCGAACGAGCCGGTGCCGTCGCCGTGGTCGGCAAATTGAACTACCTCCGGCAGGTTGCCGCGGTTAAGCGTCAGCGTCAGATCATCGCCATCGGCATCAGCGGCTCTGACGATGAATTGAATTAATTCGCCCTCGCCTGCCTCGACCAATTCTGGAACCTCAATCCAGTAAGGCACATCAGGCAGGTAACCTTGACCGCGCAGCTCCAGCCCGACTTCTGGTCTCTCAGGGTCGTTGGAAACCACTGTCAAGATGCCGTGGTAACGACAAGCCTCCAATGGGACAAAATAGACTCCTAATTCGACTGATGCTCCGGGCTGCACCACGACCTCGGTCAATTCCACGGGATTTAATCCCTGTTCGACCGTCAGCGTCAAAGCCGTAGAGCCGTTAGGAATCCACTGCTGCGGTCCAGTGATGAACTGCGGAGCGGCAATGTATTCACGGCGCGTGGAACGGTCCCAGATGTGGAACGAGAATTCGTCATTCTCCCGGAAGCCGTCCACTTCTTCGGTTTGCGCGTCATCGCCAAAGGCGCTGAATCCAACTGGTTCGCCCTGCGCTTCGACTACACAGGCTCCAGCGCACAAACCGCCGGGTGTGAATACGCCGATTTCATCCTCCGGCGCCAGACTCTCACCACCGATGGATGCTTCACGCACCAGCAGTGAGTGATCAACATCTGTTATAACGTAGTGGAACCGACGCCCTTCCGGCATATCCCAGTAGGTAGTGAAGGCTTCGTTATCGGACGTTACCGATTCGATGATTAAGTCTTCGTTGCCGTTGTTGGAAATGGTTAATATCAGGCTTCTCTGTTCGCCCACCAACAATGCTCCGAAGTCCAACACTTCCGGTTCGAAACCGATTATCGGCCCTATAAAAGGCATCTCCCCCGCGCCCGTCAGCTCGACCGTCAGCTCGCCCGCGTCGGGATCGTCGGAAACGATGGTCACCGTCCCCGCGAAGTCCCCGGCCTCCTGCGGCGCAAAGGTCACCGCAACCGCCTGCTGCCCGC
>CAZCEM010000240.1:0-4536 GCA_964497555.1 uncultured bacterium | reverse complement strand
GATCGGGCTTCCTTACCTTTCTTCCTCAATTCTTAATTCTTAATTCTTAATTCTTAATTGTCCTCTCCGGCGCCTTTATCTTGTCCTTGCGCGGCGCGTCGGCAGCCAGCGGACTGACGACCTCCGACGGAGGTTTGCGGCGTTTCAGATGCAGGTAGTCGAACACCAGGTCGCGCTTGAGCTTCTGAACCGCGCGGGCGGGATCAACGCCCTTGGGGCAGACATTGGAGCACTCCCCCGCGTAATGGCAGCGGAAGGCTCCATGCGCGCCGCTTACCTTTTCCCGCCGCTGCAGCCAACCGCCGTCGCGGCTGTCAGAGCAGTAACGAAAGGCTTGCGCTAAGGGCTGCGGACCCAGATACTGCGCGTCAGTCGCCAGTGTCGGACACGCCGCCATGCATAGCCCGCACTTGATGCAGTAGGTGAACTGCAGGTACTTGGTCAGCTCATCTGGGTGCTGGTACAGTTCGCCCGAAGGATTCAACATCTCGTCCTCGTCAGCGCGGAGGATGTGGGGGTGGATTGAGATGTGCTTGTCGAGCAGCGGGCGCAGGTCGGGCACCAGGTCTTTGATGATGCCGAAGTTCGGCAGCGACGCCAGCGTCAGCCGGCTCGTGGCGATGTGCAGAATCTGGGTGTTGCACGCCAGTCGGGGCACGCCGTTCAGCAGCATCCCGCACGAGCCGCACACGCCCATGCGGCAGGAGTAGCGCACCGCGAGGGTGGGGTTCTGCTCGTTTTTAATCTGGTGCAGCCCGTCCAGCACGGTCATGCCGGCGTGGACGCGCACGGGGAACTCCTGCCATAAAGGCTCAGGCGCGACGTCGGGATTGTACCGCCGTATGTAAAAGATGACCGTTCGGGTTGAATTCGGGTCGGACATGGGAACTCCAAGTAATTGCACGCACAAAGTGCGCAACGGGGATACCTGAAAAAATCGTCACATCGTCACATAATTCCAGTATCTCAAGATGGGATAAGGAGATACGGTGTGACGGAATGGTGACGGAACGTGATGGAACGGCAGAATGTAAAATGAAGAATGCGACGAAGACGCATCTTGCCAGCGGAAGAGTCTGTCTAATATTAAGGGGTGCATTTAATTCTGAACATATTGCTTAACGGCACGGGCGCATCATGCCAGCGAAAGCTGGCATCCATTAGCTGCATTCTTGATTCCAGCTTTCGCGGGAATGAGGCGCCTTCGGCGCATGCGCGGACGCGGAGTCCCGCAGTACATAGAAATTGCTTCGCCTGCCTGCGGCAGGTTCGGAAAGATGATTGGGCTCGGAGGTCCGACCAACGGAGTCAAGTGGGATGCTTAACCTACATGGTATCGGTCGGGCTCGGAGGCCCGACCTACGCGCTATCCCACCCTCGCCGACATCTGAATCATCACCGCCGCCCAGCTGCCGAAGACGAACAAGACCACCCCGACCACCCACGCCAGCGCGTTCACCACATTCTGGCCCTTGACGCCCAGATTCAGCTCGAACAGAATCGTCCGTAAGCCGTATAGACCGTGATACAGCGCAAATCCTAACAGCAGCACATAGAACAACGCCGACGCCGCTACCTTGGCGCGCAACTGCACATTCTCCCAGTCGGTGGGCTGCGAGCCGGATGCGTTGAACCAGCCGAAGAAGCTGTCGAGGTGCATCACGATCATGTGCAAGCCCAACAGCACAAAGACCGCCCCCCCGGCGATCAGAAACCAGGTCCAGTATTTTGTTTCGCGCACGATGACCTCAATTAAGAATTAAGAATTAAGAATTAAGAATATAGATGATCAAAGAAAGGAGGAATTCAGATTAGCATTCCTCAATTCTTAATTCTTAATTCTTAATTCCTCTTTTATCCGTGAATAAAAAAGAAGTTCCAAGTGCCCATCGCGACCAGGGCCGCCGCGAGGAGCATCACTACGACCATCAGCGGGCGCTGGGTGTTCAGCGACGAGCGGTAGGGATATATCGGCTCCTCCGCTTTGCCGACCGCCCAGCCCAGCTCGAGCAGTATCAGCCGCAGCCCGTTACAGGCGTGGAATCCGAACGCCACAAACACCAGATACTCGCCGATGTGAAAGACCTCGCCGCCCACAATCCCCATCCACTTCTCACACGCCGCCTGTCCGAATACCCGCGACGAGGTGACGAAGATGTGCAGCGATAAGTACATCAGCAGCCCCAGCCCGGTCACGCGATGCAGGATGTACAAGTACCGCTCGAGGCCCCAGCGCCCGCCGCCAAGCCAGCCCCAAAGCCCTAAGTTGTTCGGAAAGATTCTTTTGGATTCATCGCTCATTTAGTATTTCCTCTCCACCGGTTTCCAATGAGTGATCGTCACCGGCTTGTAGTCCAGCCGGTGCTCGCCGTCGCTCCAGCGAACCAGCGAATGCTTCAGCCACTGCTCGTCGTCCCGCTTGGGGAAGTCCGTGCGCGCGTGCCCGCCGCGTGATTCCTCCCGCGCCAGCGCCGCCATCGTCATGGTCTCGGCCAAGGTCAACATGTACTCCGTCTCCAGCGCGTTGATTAGATTGGAGTTATAGACCCGGTTCTTATCGACGATGCCGATATGCTGGAAGCGTTCCTTCAGCCTGCGAATCTTTTCCAATCCTTCGGACATGCCCGTCCCGGAGCGATAGACGCCCAGGTGGTCGTCCATGCAGCGACGGAGTTCGGTTCGAATGGTGTAAGGATTCTCCGGTCCGTTCTTTCCAAGCATCTCCGTGAAGACGCGCCGCTCCTCCTGCTGGATCCGGTCGGTCGGCTCAGGCGGCTGGGATGGTTTCTTCTCCGCCAGAAACTTGACAACTTCGGATCCGGCGATGCCTCCCCACACCAGACATTCCGCGGTCGAATTGGTGCCCAGACGGTTGGCGCCGTGCAGCGAGGTGCAGGCCACCTCGCCCGCCACCCAGACGTTGTCGAAGGCCGTCTTGCCGTTGATGTCGGCTTCAATGCCGCCCATCGAATAATGCGCCACCGGACGGATGGGGACGGGATCGGTGATGGGGTCTATTCCCAGGAACTTCATGGTCACCTCCCGGATAAGCGGCAGACGATGGTTTATCTTGTCTGCGCCGAGGTGGGTCATGTCGAGGTTGATGGCTTCCAATCCGCTGACGGTGGGAATCCCGCGCCCTTCGAGGATTTCGGTCATCTCGGCGCGCGATACAATGTCGCGCGGGGCCAGTTCCATCATAGACTTGGCGTAGTTCTCCATGAAGCGGTCGCCGTTCCGGTTGCGGAGGTAGCCTCCTTCGCCGCGGCAGCCCTCGGTCATGAGGATGCCCGACGGCACCAGCCCCGTAGGATGGAACTGCAAGAACTCCGGATCCTCCAGCGCCAGCCCGGCGCGGTATGCCAGCGCCTGCCCGTCGCCGGTTACAGTCTGGGAGTAGATTGTGAAGCCATACAGCGTTCCGATGCCGCCGGAGGCTATCAGCAGGGCTTTGGCGCGGATGGTCTTGAACTCTCCAGTGGGCACGTCGATGAGGGTCAGCGCTTGGAAGCGTCCGTCTTGGGCGAGGATGGCGGTGGCGAAGGTCTCATCGTAGCGGGTCCAGTTGTGGTGCTGGGTGAGGGCGTCGTACAGCGTCTGCATCTCGAAGAAGCCGGTCTTGTCGGCGGCATGGTCGCGCGGGGGTAGCTGTGCCCGCCGAAAGGACGCTGAACGATGCGACCGTCGGGATGGCGCGACCAGGGCAGTCCCCAGTGGTCGAGCAGCAGGATTTCCTGGGGGCAGGTCTCGACGAACTTATAGACGACGTCTTGATCAGCGAGGAAGTCAGAGCCCTTAACGGTGTCCCAGGCGTGGAGGTCGAGGTTGTCGCCCTCCTCTTCACGGAGAACAGCGGCGGTGCCGCCTTCGGCGCAGACGGAGTGCGCCCGCATGAGCTGCACCTTGGCGACGATGCCGATGTTGATGGAATCGCGGGACTTACGCGCGATTTCGACAGCCGCGCGCAGTCCAGCCAAACCCGCGCCGAGGATCACCACATCATGATCTATGGTCATGCGGCAAACCTGTATGTTAGAGGTAATAAACACCAACGGATGACTGCTTTAGTGTAGTGAAAAATGTTACGAAAGTCAACAAGAAGAGGAGTTTATTAGACAAATGAAAAAATTTGAGCTAATTAGGGTCTGCTGAAAAACTCCCGATTTTTCGCTCTTTGTTGCTGCTTTTTAGGTTGAACTCTTCCTCGCTGTCATCCGGATATCTTTGCTGTCATTCCCGCCAAAGCAGGAAATGCCAACTGCTGTCATTTCCCAGAAAACTGCCCCTTGCTCTTTGAGGGCGGACTTCAGTCCGCCCCCCACGTGCATGGAGTCCTGCGCGGCCGATGGAAAGTCGCGGAAGTTTTCATATTCCGTGGTGGGGAAGCCGCCATGACAATTCCCGCCAAAGCAGGAAATGCCAACTGCTGTCATTTCCGCGAAAGCGGGAATCCAGAATTAATTTTTAAGTGCTTGATATTACAAAAAGTTAAACTCTCAATCTGGATTCCCGCTTTCGCGGGAATTGTCATGGTGG
>CAZCEM010000239.1:0-4537 GCA_964497555.1 uncultured bacterium | reverse complement strand
GAATGACTGCGGATGAGCAGTTTTGAGCAGAGATTTTCATCTAAAGAAGAGTTTTTCAGCAGACTCTAATCACACCAATGCGACGACATGTTTTTATTCTTACTCAAACATATCCGCCATCTTCGGCGCCTGGGAAATCCGAGCATACTCTCTGTGGAAAGCCCTTGAGACCTCAAAGATGGAGGTCTGCGCCAGCAAATCCAGCAGATGTATCATCGGCGCGAAAGTTAGAAGCCAATCTAAGTCCAGATCCGGTAAATCCTCCTGAATCTGCTCAAGGAAACCTTCGACAACAGCTAACTTTTTCATAGCATTCTGACCCGCCTCATCCAGAATACCCAGTTCGCAGCGACTCAGTTCCAGCCCGGAGTAAAAACCGTCGATTTTGTCAGCAATGCCCGTTACCCAGAAATCGAAATCGTCATTGGTGTCGAAGTTAAGCTCGAGATATAAAGACCGGTAAGCGCCGGTGTTGAATTCATCGGCGAACCGAGCCTTGAACCTCTTCAAGGTTTCGATGAGCTTTTCAAGGTCAGACTCGGAGATGTTTTTTCGCTGATGGATGAGGAGCAAAGCCAGCTTCCTATCTTCGACATGATGCTTGCCGTTCACCAGCCCCCTAAGGCATCCTACTGCCTCAAGCGCGCTGACCGCCTTATTGAAAGGCATCAGCGCTTCCGTCAAAGCGCTGAGTGAAAGGTCGCTGTTCGGGTCAACCTTAAAGTATTCCTGATTTTTCTCCATCAATTGGTTTATAGCCTTGGTTAGGTCAGGCTTGCGGGTGATTACTTCGCGACCGGCTGCGTCGTATGAGACTTCCTTTTCAAAGAAGTCCTCTTCGTCGAAGAGATGTTTGAAGAGCTGTTCGCAGACTTCGGCGTCCTGTTCTTCGGTCAGGGGTTCCTCATCGTCCTCATCCCAGTCCTCGTCGTCCTCCTCCTCATCATCCTCCTCCCAGTCCGGATACTGCGGCGGGGAATCGCCATGCTTCTCGACCACCTTCGGATAACGGCACTTCGGCTCAGCCTCCTCGACTCCTATAAACTTAATCTCATGCCACCATTCGTCGCCATAGTCGAATTCGTATGTGAACTTCTTGTTTTTCGGCAGCGGTAGGTCCTGAACCTTCATCATGGAAGCCCGCTCATAATTTCTCGCCTCGTACTCCTCGACCTGAAGCTGGAATTCGAAGTCGGAAACGAAGGTACGAGTTTTCGGCTTGTATGGCTTGCCAAAGAAGAAGGACCACAGGTGCTCATCCTCGCGGTTGAAAGCCTTGAAGATGGCCTTATGGAAATCAACCAGCGTATTGGTTCCCCGCAGGGCGATCACCCGCCAGATTTCTTCCTCATCGGATTTCAGATTGATTGAGTCCACTGCCAGCGATACCTTGAACAGGTAAATGGTGTTAGCTTTCTTTTCGGTTGCTGCCACAGTTATTCCCCTCGTTTTTTTTAAGGTTAATAAGCGACCTCCTGCCTGTCTCTCTCCTGAAACCACTCGACATCGCGAAGAGTCTTGAGGCAGCCGCGCTGTACACTCATCGGTATGATTTTAACTTTCTTTTAAGATATTGCTCTTAACCGCCTTATGCAAAAGACTCACAAGGGGTTAAAGCAATCGTCAGATTTTTCTCTTGATGGATGCTCAATCCCCCCAGTCAACTCGGAAATTTGCAAATATTGCATCATTATTCCTTGCCTGTCAATAAAAAAGATGGTATTTTCAACCATGAATACATGCGGTTCTTGAAAAGAGGAGGTTTTCGGCTTAATGATTCGCAAAATAGGCATCTCGACCGGCGGCGGCGACTGTCCGGGTCTTAACGCGGTCATCCGCGCGGCGGTGCGCGCTGCCCGACTGCATTACCGCTGGGACGTCATCGGCATCGAAGACGGCTTCGACGGGCTGATTTACGCCCGCAACCTGAAGACGCTGGATCTGGATTCGGTCAGCGGCATCCTGCATCGAGGCGGAACCATCCTCGGAACCACCAACCGCGGCAATCCCTTCAAACATGTCGAGTATGTGAACGGCCAGAAGGTCATCACCGACTTGTCGCCGAAGATCCTTGAAAACATACACACCTTGGGTTTGGACGCCATCATCAGCATCGGCGGCGACGGCACGCTGTCCATCGCCCGTGATTTGCTGAAGCTGGGCGTGCCCATTGTGGGCGTGCCCAAGACCATCGACAACGACCTGCTGGCGACGGATCTTACCTTTGGTTTCACCACCGCCGTCAACACCGCCACCGAAGCCCTCGACAAGCTGCACACTACCGCTGAAAGCCATCACCGGGTGATGGTGGTGGAGGTCATGGGTCGGGACGCCGGCTGGATTGCGCTGGAATCCGGCATCGCCGGCGGCGCGGACGTGATTCTGATACCGGAAATCCCCTTCAGCATTGAGCGGGTTTGCGAGAAGGTCAAACAGCGTTACATTCTTGGACGACGGTTCAGTGTAATCGTCGTCGCGGAAGGCGCCAAACCGCTCGGCGGGGATTCCGTTTTGCAAGCCGAAGCTACCGACGCTTACCAAAACGTCCGGTACGGCGGCATCAGCTACAAAGTTGCCTCCGAAATTGAACGCCTGACGGGCATCGAATCCCGCGTGGTGGTCTTAGGTCATCTGCAGCGAGGCGGTTCGCCCAACGCCTTCGACCGGATATTGGCGACCAAATTCGGCGCCGCAGCCGTGGAACTCACCGCCCAGAAGAAATTCGGCTATATGGTGGTGTTGCGGGGGCGCGCCATTGAATCAGTGCCCATTGAGGAAGCCGTTCGGGAGGTCAAGCGGGTCAATCCCGACGGGCAGGGCGTTCACACCGCCGAACGGATGGGAGTCGAATTCGGACGTTCAGATTCGCGGGAGGAATCCGAAGATACTGATTTTATTGTTCCCCCAAAATAATCCGGCTTCCACCGCCTTGAATTCTTAAACGCGGAGACCTGCCTCGCATCCAGTAATTCTTGATTTCGGAGCCTTCAAGCTGCACAGCTACGGCTTGATGGTCTTTCTCGGCTTCGCGCTCGGCGCCTGGTTCTCTCTCCGGCAAGCCCGCCGAGCGGAGCTGGATCCCAACGTCGTCATCGACGCAGTGCTGTGGATTCTCGTGTCCTCCATCATCGGCGCGCGGTTGACCTATGTCGTATTTCATCCCGCTGAATTCGCCGGCCGGTGGCTGGACGTGGTCAATCCCATTCAGAGCGACGGGCGCATCGGCATCGCCGGGCTGGTGGTGCTGGGCGGCTTTGTATTTGCGGTGCCGGCGGTGTGGTTGTTCGCCCGAAAGCGGAAGCTATCCCCCTGGTTTTTAATGGACGTCTTAGCTCCCGGCGCCGCTTTAGGCATCGGCTTGGGTCGTATCGGCTGCTTCCTCAACGGCTGCTGCTTCGGCCATCCAACCAGCTTGCCGTGGGGAGTGGTGTTTCCCACCACCTGCCTGGCGGGTTCGGTCTATCCGCATCAGTCCATACATCCCACCCAGCTTTACGAGGTGCTGTATTCCTTTGCCATCGCCGCGTTTCTGGTGTGGCAGTCGCGGCGGTCGCATTTTACGGGCGAGTTAATAGTCCAGCTGCTGATTTTATATGGCTTCTTCCGCTTCCTAAACGAGACCATCCGCTACTATGAGACCAGCATGGTGCTCTTCAACATAGGCTGCTTCCGCATGACCCTCAGCATGATGATCTCGGTGGTGATGGTCATCGGCGGGAGCGTCATCTGGCTGAAGAAAGCGAGACCATCGTCATGACCGCGTCCGGCAAGCTCATCGTGCTGGAGGGCATCGACGGTTCCGGCAAGACCACCCAAGCCCGGCGTCTGCATGAGCACTTAAAGCGGCGCGGCGTCCTAAACGCCCTCTTCCGCGAGCCGGGCGGCACGCCTTTGGGCGAAGCGGTGCGGAAGATACTGTTGGCGCGGGACGGCTTCACCGGCGGCATAGGCGAGGCGACGGAGTTTCTGCTGTTCGCGGCGGCGCGGTCGGAACTGGCGCGCCTGATTCTGACGCCCCTTCGCGAGCAGGGCGTCACCGTGCTGCTGGACCGCTTCGGACTGTCGTCGGTGGCATATCAGGGCTACGGGCATGGTCTGGACCTGCACTTCATCAAACAGGTCAACGAGCGCGCCGCGGCGGGCGTTCAGCCGGACCTGACACTGCTGCTCGATCTGGAGGTTGAGGCAGCCTTGAGTCGGCTTCAAAGGGGATTCGACCGCATCGAGCGAAAGGGACGGGATTTCTTCGAGAGGGTGCGGCAGGGTTATCTTGTGGAAGCGCGGGAAAATCCGACTCGGATTCGCGTCATAAACGCCGCGAAGGATGAGGAAGCGGTGTTTGAAGAAGTTTGTATTGCGATAGAAGGTTGTTTGGGTTTCACTATAGATTAAACGGATTAAGCAGATTTACGTAGAGTTGCTTTTATTAAGGGGTGCATTTTCTTTTGAACATTGAAAAAAGGCGTCGAAGACGCATCATTCCAGCGAAAGCTGGAATCCAGAGGGATTTGGGGCTGGATTCCCGCTTGCGCGGGAA
>CAZCEM010000238.1:0-4538 GCA_964497555.1 uncultured bacterium | reverse complement strand
CGCCAATCGATCCAGCTCATCCCCCGCCGGAAATCCCAATCCCATCATCCGACCCACCTTGTCCAGCACCTCGCCTGCGGCGTCATCCACCGTCGAAGCGAGGCCGCGATACCGACCAAATCCCTCCACCGCAATCAGCAAGGTATGTCCGCCGGATATGATCAGCGCCAGAAACGGCTCAGGCACTGTCAAGCCTTGCAGCTCGGCGCTCCAAAGATGCCCCTCCAGATGGTTGACCGCGATATATGGGATGCCCAGCGATTGCGCCAGCCCCTTTGCAAAGGAGGCGCCCACCAGCAGCGCGCCCGCCAGCCCCGGCCCGGTGGTGACTGCTACCGCACTGAGTTCGGAGGCGGTAAGATTTGCTTCCGACAAGACAGCCCGGACGCTGGCTGCCAAGAGCTGCTCGTGGGCGCGGGAAGCCAGTTCCGGCACCACGCCGCCATATAGTTGATGCAGCGTCTGGGTGGTGGTGCGCTCGGCAGTCAGACGCCCGTCGGCAACCAGCGCAACGCTGGTTTCGTCGCAGGAGGTTTCTATTCCAAGTATGATAACGCGGCGGCTCATGGCTTCCGCAAGATTAGGTTGACCTCCTGCGGCATGAAGTTCAGCACATCGATAGGAATAGCTGCCTCCACGTGCACCGGAACGCTCATAGACTTCCGTGGGTGAAATTCCCGATAGTCCACCCACACTACCAAATCGCCCGGCTTCATATTCGACAGCACCGACACCGCTCCGCTGATTCTCACGTCCACTGTGTTGGGATCCAAGATAATAACGCCATCCAGGGGATTATAGCGCACCTGAATGGGAACGTCGTTGATTTTCTTTTCGCTGAGGCGCTCCACCTTCAGCAGCGTCGTAACAAATTCCGGGATGACTGTAATACCGAAGTAGTCCGGCTTTTGGAGTTTAATTTCAATCTCGGTGTTGCGTTTTACGTCGCGCAGGCGAACGCTGTCGGTCGAAATCTCTCGCATCAGACGCAGCCGTTCTTTGGGTCCGTTGAGCGTTGCCATCGGCGGTACAAATTCAATCTCGCCGCTGAGCGCGTAGCCCGCCGCTGGAACCGCGTCAATTGAGGACACTACCGGCAGGTCAAGCTCTAATATCTCGTCAAGTATGAACAATATCGTGTCGGGGCTGACCACCTCCAGCGCCTGAGCTTCTATCCCGCCAAGCATGACCACCATTTCCGGTCGGATGGGATATTCATAGTAGAAATTAATGGTCGCCATATTCACCTGCAGCTCCGGTCGATTGAAGTACATCATGCGCAGAAGCTGCTTCCCGCTGGCTTGAAACCTAACTTCCGCCTCGGTAGGATAAGGATTGGACACCATTCGGCCTTTGGCGATGTTCTTTAGAACAATGGGTATCTCCAGTGTATATTCGAAGTTCTTCTCGGTCACCACCAGAAACCAGAGAATGGCCGCCAACGCGAAAAGGCTGAACTTTATGCGAAAGTTTTCTCGCAGCCAACCGGGAACGATCCTGACCATCGTTCGGGACCTCGGTTACGACGCAAAAAGGATACAGGCGGTTTGACGCCCGCCGCCCAGACCGGTCAAACGATACTCCCAATGCGAGCACTCCGGACGCGCCGACACGCATCGGGGGTGAAAATGGCAGCCACTGGGCGGATGCGCCGGGCTGGGCACATCCCCCGCCAGCAGCTCCCGGTCGCGGCGCAGGTCCGGATCAGGATGCGGCACCGCCTCCAGAAGCGCTTTGGTGTACGGATGTAGAGGTTCATTTATTATCAACTGCGTCGGTCCGCTCTCGACAAGCCGCCCCAGATACATGACCGCGATGTCGTCGGATATGTGCTCGACCACCGACAAATCATGGGCGATGAATAGATACGTCAGTTTCAGCCGGTCGCGCAGGTCCATCAGCAAGTTGATGATTTGCGCCTGTATTGAGACGTCCAGCGCCGACACCGGCTCATCCAGCACGATAAAATCCGGCTCAACCGACAAGGCGCGGGCGATGCCAATGCGCTGCCGCTGCCCGCCGGAGAATTCGTGGGGATACCGGCCGGCATAGACCGGCGCCAGCCCCACATGCTCCAGGATTTCAATAGTCTTATCTTTTATCTGACTGCGGGGCACAATCTTGTGGAAGCGCAGAATCTCAGCGATCATCCCGCCCACGGTGATGCGCGGATTCAGGGAGCTGTACGGGTCTTGAAATACTACCTGCGCCCGGCGGCGGTAGGCTCGCAGCTCTGCACCTCTCAGCGACACCACGTCCATATTGTCAAAACGTAGCGCTCCCCCGGTAGGTTCTATCAAACGGAGGATCGAGCGCCCGGCGGTGGTTTTGCCGCAGCCCGATTCGCCGACCAACCCCAGTGTCCGCCCGCTGGGAATCGAAAAGGAAACGTCATCGACCGCCTTAACCCAGCCCGCAGTCTTGCCGAGCAAGCCCTTCTGAATGGGGAAGTATTTCTTGAGGCTGCTTACCTGCAACAGAGGTGCGCTGGGGTTGTTTGGCATGTTGGTCATCTGAATCGCCTAATTTGAAGGGAAAGCCCTCGCCCGGCGTAGCGCCGCTATCCGTGCTGTCCGCCCCGTTCATATAGTCTAAAGAAAGGAAGATGGTTTGTTTTCAACGGAGAGCCTACTTTCTCCAAAAATGCCGGCTGAACAGCACCAGCACCGTGAACACCTCCAACCGACCCAGGATCATCAGGATTATTAAAATCCACTTTGCCAGACTCAGCAAGTGTCCGTAGTTGTCAATCGGTCCTACTGTGCCCAGCCCGGGTCCGATGTTGGAAAGACAGGCGATAGACGCGCCAAAGGATGTAACCAGGTCCAAACCGGTCAGCGTCAGCAGGGCCGTGGAAAACACCAGCAGCAGCCCGAACGCCAGCAGAAACACCAGCACGTTGCGGACAATGCCCTCCTCGATGACCTCGCTGCCGATGCGCAGCGGCAGTAAGGCCTGCGGATGTATCAGACGCTTCAGTTCGATCCAGACCTGCCGCATCATCACCTGCACCCGGATTACTTTCACCCCGCCGCCGGTCGAGCCCGCCATCCCCCCAATCATCATCATCAACACCATCAACACCTGCGCTGTATCGCCCCAAGCCTCCCAGTCCGCCGCGCCGTAACCGGTGGTGGTCATTATTGAAACGCAGTGAAACAACGACTGGCGAACCGTCTCCTCGACCGACGTGAACGCGCCCCGCAGCAGATTCCCCAGTGTGAGAATCAAGGTGAAACCGCCGAGCAGCGACAGATACAGACGAAACTCATGGCTGTGCCAATAACCGCGGAGGCGGCCTCGGAACAGATGATAATGCAGGGTGAAGTTGGTGCCGGCCGCTATCATAAAGAATATTATCACATAATGAATAAACCGGTTGTCGAAATAGGCGATGCTGTTGGAGTGGGTGGAGAAACCGCCGGTAGCCATGGTGCCGAAGGTGTGGCACGCCGCGTCGAACGCCGTCATCCCTCCCGCCAGCAATAGTAAGAACTCCACCGCGCTGACGGCCGCATACACGCCCCACAAAATCTCAGCGGTGTCCTGAATGCGCGGCGTTAACTTATCTTTGACCGGACCAGGAAACTCAGCCTTGAAAAGCTGCATCCCGCCGACCTTCAACAAAGGCAGCACCGCCAGCGACAGCAGGATGATGCCCATGCCGCCGATCCAGTGCGTCAGACTGCGCCAGAACAGCAGCCCGCGAGGCAGAGCTTCAATGCTTTTACCGCCGCCAAGAATCGACGCGCCGGTGGTGGTGAAGCCCGACGTCGATTCGAACATCGCGTCAGTGAAGGAGGGTATCCCGTTCGTCAGCACAAAGGGCAATGCGCCCGCCAGAGCCATCCCCAGCCAGCCGAACGTTACCACCGCGAAACCATCCCGCAGATTGATGTTGCGCTCGCCTTTGCCCAGATAGAGCAACAAGGCACCAGCGACCGCCGTCGCAGCCACCGAAATCAATAAACCCGGAGTGTCGCCGTCCCTATAAATCACGCTGACCACCAGGGGCAGGCACATCATGGCCGCCACGAAAAATATGACCATCCCCAGGATCGCGGATATGGACCGGTAGTTGATCATGGAGGATTCCGCCCGCCGCTCTCGCCGGTTCATGCGAACAGCTTCTCCAAGCGAGGAATTGCCTCTGAGATGCAGAAGACGACTAACCTGTCGCCAGCGTGAATTTCCGAACCGCCCACCGCAACCGATACGCTCTTTTGATGCTCAATCGCCCCCACCAAGGATCCGCGGGGAAAGCTCAAATCCATCAGACGTTTGCCGGCGGCTTTAGACCTTTCCCCCACGGCGAACTCGACGATTTCCGCGTCGATGCCCCGCAACGTCGAAACGGTTAATATCCTGGGGCCGATGAGATGCTTCAAGATGGCGTCCGAAGTCAGTATCAATTCATTCACCGCCGCATCCAGACCGATGGCGCGGGCGATGGTCATGTATTCGGGCTTGCTTATAAGCGTAATCGTACGTTTGACGCGGAGATGCCGCGCAAACAAGCTGGTCACAATATTATTCTC
>CAZCEM010000237.1:0-4572 GCA_964497555.1 uncultured bacterium | reverse complement strand
CCTACGCGTTCCCCAGGGATTATTTTCAAAGGAATTACAGCCTTCAACAGCCAATTAGTTACCTATCCCTTTGATTTCGTATTATATTAAAACATTCCGGTTTTAAGCCGGATTCGATTCACCATCCGCCGATCAGTCCATTCAATGCGGGAGACTACCGTGAGCATCTTCGTTAACGTCCCACCGCTGCGCAGGGTCCTAATTGCCTTGTGCTTAGCCGTTCTTTTCTTGATTCCTACTTCAGCCGCGGCTGCGCTGGATAACAGCGGCTGCCTGGTCCGGATCGAAAATTCCGACGCCTTCGGAATGACCCTTTTAGTTGAGATTCCTGATATCTGCATCGATGAGGACGACGCCGGCAGCGTCTCTGTATCCATTCCGGGGGAATCGCCTTCGGGGAATCCGGGGCAGATGGATCTGCCCCACCTCAGCCGCCTGATTGCGCTGCCGCCGGCGACCCGAGCGCGCGCCGAAGCGGTCGTGGAAAATCAGCGAACCATCCCTTCCGGCGAACCGAGCGTGGTTTCGGTCACCAATCCCTCCGGCGCGTTTCACTGGCGAGAGGCTGAGCTGACAACCATTGCGTTCGGATCCGCATCAACTCCGCTGGTCGAGGTCAGCGAACCCATGTTCATGCGAGGGATACCCCTAATCAACCTGACCGTCAATCCGCTCGCCTACGACCCGACACATGGTGAAATAGACGCGGTTGACCGTCTGCGTGTGCGGTTGGAGTTCGAACCGATTGCCACCGACGGTCCCCATTCAGCTTCTGCTAACCGAGCCTCTCCCCAAGTTGTCGAGATGGTCAAGTCCCTGGTGTTGAATCCGGATGACGTGACGCTTCATAGAGACGCCCCTGAAGGCTCTTATCTTTTTGTGATTCCCACCTATGATGGTGTAGCCGCCGCTATCCAGCCGCTGGTTGACCTTCGCGTTAAACAAGGGCACCTGACGCAGGTGCTGACCATCGCCAACAACACCAGCAACCGCGAACTGCGCGATATGCTGATGGACGCCTACTTTGAGTGGGATAATCCGCCCGAAGTAGTTACTCTGGTCGGCGAAGCTGATCTGGCGCCCCCCGCACAATTTATGATACCCACTTGGGACGTTGGTGGGCAGTTCGCCTGGGAAACTGACTATAAATATGCCCTTCTGGAAGGCGACGACATGCTGCCCGAACTCGCCGTAGGACGCCTCTCCGCCCGCAACGTCAATGAACTGGCGCTGATGGTTGATAAGATTGTAAGCTACGAGACGGCGCCGGACATGCAGGATCCCGAATGGACAAGACGCGCCGCGCTGATGGCCAATGACCAGCAGACCGGCAAATCGTCGGTATATCTCCAGCGCTGGGCGCGCAAGATGCTGCTGGAAGTCGGTTTTGAGGCTGTGGACACGCTCTATTACTTGTACAATCCCAGCCAGCAGGACTGCCATGACTTCATCCAGCGAAATTTTGACAACGGCATCTCGTTGTTCAATTACAGAGGCTGGGGCGAGTTCGGCGGCGCATGGAGCATCGGCGATGCGCGGGGTTTGAACAACCGCGACATGCTGCCGCTGATGGTGCTGCCCACCTGCAACACTGGCGATTTCGCCGACCATGTTCTGGCGCCTCACAGCTTCGCTGAGGATTTTTTGTGGGCGCCCAACGGCGCGGTGGGAGTCATCGGATCCAGCGGCTTCACCCATACCAACTACAACAACGTCTTTGACGGAGGAGTTCTGAACGGATTGTTCCGCGACCGCAACTGGCGTTTCGGCTGGGCGCTTAATCAAGGCAAAGTTGAGTTGTACCGGCACTTCGGCGCTTTTAACGACTTTGCGGATCCGCAGGTGCGCAACCTGTTGATCTGGGAAGCGCACTGCTACCAGTTCAACCTCATCGGCGATCCCGGCACCGAACTGTGGACCTCCGTCCCTCAGCTTTTTATCGTCGAAGCTCCCGATGCGTTGCCATTCGGTGAGAATCAACTGCCGGTTATGGTGTGCGATGCTGGAGGTGAAGAACCGGTGGAGGGAGCCTTGGTGACGCTGGTGAGAGACGGTCAGATTGTACGGAAGGATCTCACCAACGGAAACGGCAGCGTTCTCTTCCACCTCGCCGTCAGAGAGCTGACTGAGGGTACTTACAGCTTGACTGTATCCAAACATGACTATCTACCCTGGTTCCATCAGTTGGAATTGTCAGCCGGCAACCGCTTTGTGGGCTTTTCAAGCCTGGTCATCGACGACGATCGCGCCGGAGAAAGCCGGGGCAACAGCGATGGCTTCGCCAGCATCGGTGAACGGGTGGAACTTCGCACTTATGTTCAGCAGTACGGCGTCAGCGCGGTTCAAGGAGCCGTGAACTTTGCAATTGAGCTGATTGAGGGTGATGTTGATATTGTCAACAGCCAAGCGAGTCTGAACAATGCTCCGGCAATGGGTGACAGCGGCTTGGTGACGTTTGTGGTCGATATCTCCCAGAACAACTGGAACGACCGACGCATTTCATTTCGAATGACGGGAAGCGTCGGTCAGGAGCATTGGGAGTCTTTGATAGCATTTCCGGTAAAAGCGCCGGATCTGCAGTATCTCTCCCATGAATTCACCCCCGTTGATTTCAGCACCGGCGACACCGCCTGGGTGGACGTCACGCTCGAAAACGCGGGCGGCTTGACCTCGCAAGTGATGTCCGCCAGACTGGTCAGCAACCGGGAGGTGGTCAACGTCTTCAACGACCGCGCTGTCTTCGCCTCAATGGATCCCGCAGAAGGCCACACCGCCACTGCGCGCTTCCGCATCCATTCCCACACCCTGACCGTGCCGGGCACCGAAGTCGGGATGACCATCCTTCTGGACGACGACAATGGTTTCCAGGACACCACTCGATTCAGCTTTGTGGTTGGAGAAGCCCACCAAGGCACACCCTTCGGACCGGACGCTTACGGCTATGTTTGTTTCGATGACACCGATGAAGCCTGGCAGGAAGGACGCCCCGTGTACCAGTGGATTGAAATCGACACCGCCCTGGGCGGACCCGGCACCGACACCGAGATCGGCGATTACGGCAACGAGCAGGACTGGACGGTGCTGGTCGAACTGCCTTTCCCGTTTAAATACTACGGCCGCGAGGACATCAGACAAGTGAGCATCTGCTCCAACGGCTGGTTTGCGATGGGCGATGAATCCAAGCTGTCCGATTTCCAGAACCGACGCATTCCACCGGCGCTGGGTCCACGGGCTCAGGTGTGTGTTTTCTGGGACGACCTTGTAAGTTATCGTGTTCGACAAGGTGAGAACAACATTCGCATTGGCGGGGTTTTCTATTGGCATGATGTGGACAGCAACCGCTTCGTGATCGAATGGAGTCGGATGCGGCGGTATGTAGGCATGGACGGCAACCGAATGGTGCCGGGCTCGGAGAACACCTTCGAGGCAATACTGTACGATCCTCAGTTTTACCCAACCTACACCGGCGACGGTGAAATAGTATTCCAATACCACACCGTCCACAACGACGTTGACATCGATCCGTTGGAGTACGACACCCCCTATGCCACCGTCGGGATTGTGAATCTGAACGGCACCGACGGGATGGAATATACGTTCTTCAACGAATACGCCCCAGGAGCCGCGCCGCTGGTTGACGGCCGCGCCATTAAATTCTCGACGGTGTTAGTGGTGGCGGTGGGGCGGGTGACCGGCGATGTAACCGACCTCGCTACCGGTCAGCCGATTGAGGGTGCTGAAATCCGC
This sequence comes from uncultured bacterium, assembly GCA_964497555.1. Classification (GTDB taxonomy): domain Bacteria; phylum Electryoneota; class AABM5-125-24; order Hatepunaeales; family Hatepunaeaceae; genus CAZCEM01. The sequence continues at coordinate 825 of CAZCEM010000237.1, read as the reverse complement.
GGCAGCCGCGGTTCGTTCGCGTTGACCAACCGCAGCGGCAGTTTCAACATGGAGCACGTGTTGATAGGTCAGGATTACAGTTTCACCGCCTGGGCGCCGGGCTATAACGACAGCACCCAGAGCGGTTTCGATGTGCTCGAAGACAGCACCATCACCCTGTCGTTCGCCCTGCGTCATCCCGAGTTTGACCTGTCGGTCGCTGCGGTGGAGGAACGGGTGCAGCCCCATTGCGGCATAACTAAAAACCTGACTTTGTCAAACGCCGGTAACGGACCATTGCAATTCAGCACTAACTTTGACTATTTCAGCGGCGGTGAGCACCATCTCTGGCAGCGTCTGCTGGACGTTCCCATCACCAATATCACTCAGGACAGCCGCATCCAAGGCGTGGATTTTCGAGGAGACCATTTTTGGGTTATCGGCGCCAACAACCGCGAAAATCCCAACAAATTCTATATATTCGACCGCCGCGGCCGTTATGTCCGCGCAATCGACCAACCCGGCGCGTCAGATTACGGCTTCCGCGGCACGACGGTCATGAACAACCTGCTATACGGCGGCGATGGTCCTTGGCTTCTGGGAGTCGATATGAACGGCGCCATTGTGGATTCGGTTCCCATGCCTTTCGAGCCGGTAATGGCGGTTACGCATGATTCAGAGGATTTCTTCTACATCGCCGGCGGTCGGAACCGGCCTTTGACGCGCATCGACCAATTCGGGAACATATTCTTCAATTGGGAGCACGAGCTGGACATTCAAGGCCTGGGCTATCTGCGGGACGATCCCGATGGCTATCCGGTGTACATCTTCAGCGCTGACAAGACC
>CAZCEM010000236.1:0-4573 GCA_964497555.1 uncultured bacterium | reverse complement strand
TTTCGCGGGAATTGTCATGGTGGCTTCCCCACCACGGAACCTGAAAATACCCCCCTTTGTATTTCCCCCCTGCAAGCAGGGGGGAAAAGTCGGGTGGGACACCCGACCTACGCGGTAGGAGGGGGGCTGTTTTCTGGGAAATGACAGCGGAGAGGTTCGGAATGACAGCGGATGAGCCGTTTTGAGCAGAGAGCTTAATTTAAAGAAGAGTTTTTTCAGCAGATCCCAAGTAATAAATGGGGCTATCCGTAAAGAGAGGGGTGTTATGGGAGCGGCATGCTTGCTTGACGAGAAAATATCTTTATATAGTATATACAGTGAAATTTGAGTTAATGTAAGACAAGGAGACAATTTTAAAAGTTCATGGATGAACTTCTGCAAGAAACTTTGGCTTATCTCCAGAGCCTGTCGGACAAGCTCGGATTCATCCTCAATCCCGATGAAAAGACGCTGCATCGCATCGCTGCCGGGATGGCCGCCAACCTGAGCCGATACGGCAAGCGTTATTGTCCCTGCAAGCAGCACTATCCCCTTGACGCCGCCCTGGATCCCGTTTGCCCCTGTCCCGAGTTTAGAGACGAGATCAAGCGTGACGGGCATTGTGAATGTCATGTCTTTTGGGAGGCGGCGGCCGCGGCTGAAGCCAAGCGCCGCCCGGGGCTGCTGGCGACCATCACTTGCCCCGGCTGAGCATCCAAGATGTCCAGGGCGCAGTTGGCGCTCGCGTTATCTTATCTTCCAGCCTTCACCGATGACCGCATTCTGGTCGGCACCAACACCGCCGACGACGCCGGAGTCATCCGCATCGCTCCCGACCGGGCTTTAGCGCATACGGTGGACGTTTTCGCGCCGGTGGTGAACGACCCTTACACCTTCGGACGCATCGCAGCTGTCAATTCCATCTCAGACATATACGCCATGGGCGGCACGCCTCTGGCTGCTTTGAATGTGGTCGGATTTCCCGGCAATCTGGATGTGTCGGTTCTGGGTGAAATGCTGCGGGGCGGTCAGGACGCTGCTCTGGAAGCCGGTGTTGCAATGCTGGGCGGGCACACCTTCCAGAACGCGGAAATCCGCTATGGTTTGGCGGTTATGGGGGAGGTCCATCCCGACCGCATCGTCACCAATTCCCGCGCCAAAGCCGGCGGCGTTCTGATACTGACCAAGCCTCTCGGCACCGGTGTTGTTATACAAGCCCTGGCGAGTCGGGGTGTGGTCAGCGAGTCGGTATATCGCGCGGCGGTGGCTTTGATGTGCGAATCAAACCGCGTCGCATCGGAGGTGATGCGCGGCTGCGCTCTGGCCTGCACCGATATTACCGGTTTCGGACTGGCGGGGCATTGCTGGGAAATGGCGGAGGGATCCGGCGTCGGTGCGGTGATTGAGGCGGCTAAGCTGCCGACGCTGCCCCAGGCGTTGGAGTTGATCCGCGATGGCGTGGTGGAAGCCGGTGTGCGTCAGAATCGGAATTCCTTCGAGAAATACTGCCGGTTTGGCGCAACCCTGCCCGATGAATACAATACCTTGGTGTTCAGCTCGGAGACCTCTGGTGGCTTGTTAATCGCGGCGGCGCCTGAAAAAACAGACGAGATGCTCCGTGAGTTGAATGCCCGTCGTGTCAAAGCAGTAGTCGTGGGATATTTAACCTCGGATAATCCCGGAACGGTGTCGATATATTAATCGGGGGCATAATCTTCTTTGCATTGGGGGACATGTCGGTCGACCTTCAGCTTTCGCTGAACTGATGCGCCTTCGGCGTATTCTGTCATCAAACGCGGGATTCTTCACTGGCATGTTGGAACGATTAAAACAGTCTGGACTCTTTAACAACATGACCAATTTTAGAACACATTGAATAAAATGGCATACATTGTATTACCATTATTAACCATTTGGCGCTTTAAAATAGTTAGAATATTTTGCAATTTTTCTAACAAATTGAAGAAAACTATTGCGGATTACTCAATGCTTCTTTAAATTTGAATTGTCGGTGGATGGCGATTTATGTAACTTAGAGAAGGGCAGCTCCGATTTCCAAACATCCAGCGAAGAGTTCCACCGAACAAAGAATCAAGGCTTGTCGGCAGCGGCGGGCTAATCATTGAAAAAAAACAACTTGCATACTTTTTTTGGAGAAGAGAACACACATGAGAAAGTTTGGATTCAGCCTCCTTTTGGCGGTTCTGATTGTCCTGTCACTTTCTTGCCCAGCTCAGGCCTACCGAATCTTCGTCTGGCAGCACGACAACGGGCTGACGACGAACGATCCGGTTCTGGGTGGCACGCTGACGGTCACGCAAGCGATAACCCGCACCCTCAGCAACCTGGGTTTGCAGTATGACGTCAATCAGACGCTGCCTTCCGCGGCGGAACTCGAGCAGTACGATGTAGTGGTTGTAGCGTTAAGCTTTTACTGTCCTGGTTGAGGCGGCGGAACGCCTGCGAGCCGGATCGGCTCGAGTGAACAGAACACGCTTATCGCCTACCTTGAAAACAACCACGGTCTTTACATCGAAGGCAACGACTGGGCTGCTGACCACCACCGCAGCGACATTTTCCCTTACTTCAACATGACCTATGTCGGCTTCAGCGCCGATAATGTGGTTACGAGTCTGACCGCCAATCGCAATGACCGCTTTGGCGAGTACTCGCTCGGCTACATCACCGGCTATGTTGACAACCGTCCCGACTACGTAACGCCTAACGAGGGCGCTGAGGACATCCTGACCTGCAACTTAGATCTGATCCGCAGCGTCTATTTCGACGCGGGCGCCTATCGCACCTATGGTCAGACGGTGTCCTTTGTCGGCATCAGTAACTCCGGCAACTTCCGCCGCGACCGCTACCTGCGGTCAGTGCTGGACGCTCTGGCGGGGTACCAGGGCACTTTCAGCGGCACGGTGGTGAGCAACATGACCGGACAGCCGCTTGAAAACGTTTCGGTCTCCATCCCAAGCTGCAACAAAGGGACGCAGACCGACAACCAAGGACGGTTTGAAATCACGCGCATTCCCGTGGAGCGATTTAATGTAACTGCGACTCTTCGCGGCTACACTCCGGTTGAGGAAGCGGAATTCACCTTCAACGGGCAGCCCACCCTCAACACAGAGATACGTCTTCTTCATCCGGAACTTGTATTTAATCCTAACACGGTCGAAGAAAGCATCCCCATCAACGAGACCCGAAAGGTGGGAATCACTCTGGCCAATGCCGGCGACGGCCCGCTGGAATACTCCACCCACGTTCGCGCACAGGCAGTGGAGGGGCATCCTTGGGAAGTTCTGGACGCCTTCAACGCCGGTGAGCTGGTCAGCGATACACGATTGCAAGCCGCGATTTACCTTAACGGCTACTTCTGGATCGCGGGCGGCAACAGCAACGCCCGGGAACCCAACCTGTTTTACAAAGTCAGTCGGAATGGTGAATTAATTCAAACCTGGCAGCAGTTTTCCACGAGCAACTGGGGCTGGCGCGACTTAACTACCGACGGGCAGTATATCTACGCCGTGGATTCTGACTTCATCCTTGTAGTTGACCCCAACACCGGAGCAGCCTGCGACACCATCAAGAGCGACTACATCCCCAATCCAACCTTTGCGATAACCTATGACCCGGGGAATCAATGGTTCTGGGTTTCCGGAACCACCACCAACATCCTGGCCTTTGACCGCCGAGGCGAATACGTTCGCTTTGTCGCCAATCAACAGCGCTTCCGCATCAGCGGGCTGATGTGGAACGCCAACGATCCTGACGGATACAACCTATACGTCATCAGCAACTCTCTGCAGCGTGAGGTGGAAATCCGCAAGGTCAATGTGGCGACCGCCGCCGATACGCTGGTGGTTAATCTGGGTCCGACGGAAATTCAAAGCGCCGGAGGCGGGGAGTTGACCGATGAGTACCTGCCCTTCACCACGACGGCGATAATCCAGATGCAGGGCGAGCAGGACTGGGTGCAGTCTTATGAAGTCGGCTCTAACTTCTATTGGATGAATTTAACGCCGACAATGGCGTCGTTGGACCCCAGCAGCAGCCTTCAGATGGAGCTGAATTTGGATCCTGCTGGTTTGGAGGTAGGTCAAACATACACGAGTCATGTTCAGTTCGACCACAACACACCCGTCGAAGGCGCGTTGTGGCTTGACATCTCCATGTCGGTGCTTGAGGCGCGAACGGTAGCTGAAGACGCAACCATGCCCCTGTTGTTCGGCATCTCGGCTATCTATCCGAATCCGTTCAATCCGGAAGCCACCGTCTCCTTCAACTTGGACCGTTCTGCCAATGTCTGCCTCGACGTGTATGATCTATCCGGCCGGCGGATGGACTCGCTGCTCAGAGGCTATATGGGCGCAGGCTCTCACTGCGTTCAATTGAGGGGAGCTGCTCTGCCTTCGGGCTTGTATCTCGTTCAATTGACGGACGGCTCTCGCCGCGACCTGCGAAAGGTTACGCTGATGAAATAAACCCTCTGGCGTTCGCTTCGCGGAGGATTAAACTTTAAAGCCCCGGGCCCGCTTCGATGATGCGGTCCCGGGGCTTTTGGTTCTTATGGCTGCTGATTTGACACTAATAC
>CAZCEM010000235.1:2850-4606 GCA_964497555.1 uncultured bacterium | reverse complement strand
GATTAAGATCCTGCACCGTGTTCAGAGTGTTTTCAGCCGGAAGAGCCAAAGGCAACAGCATCAAGGCGCTCAGAGCCACCCTTGAGAAACTCCAACCTGACATTTCAACCTCACCTTGCGAAAATGAACCCCTTAATATCGGACAGACTCCGCAGAGTGCCAGTATAATAATATAATATACCAATAATTTTGCTGATTCCAAATGCTGTTTAACCTTACTCAGCCATCATCTCCCCGGCTGTTCGAACTGCCTCCACCTCACCACCGTCACCGGCTTGTCAAACCAAGGATTATCCATCACTGGCACCCGCGCCCGTATCACCAGCCCCACGCCGGGGTCCGCCTCAATCCATTCACCCTCGCCCAGATATGCCATCACATGCCTCCCATCCCGCGTCACCGCCAGGTCGCCGGGCTTGGCCGCGGAATTTTCCAGGTTGTTGACGGACTCCCCGTCCCCAATCTTCACCGTCCCGCCTTGGCTCGCATCCCGCAGGGCTTGGGCGGGAAAATCCCAGCGCCACAGCCGATATGCCGCCCGCAGCAATGCCGGATTGAGCGTCGCCAATCCCACCCTCAGGTCGGCTTCGATTAAAGCTCGACGCACCAGCCCCGAGCAGTCGATACCTTGCCGATTCTCCCCGCCCCAGAAGTAGGGTACGCCTTGGTATGTCATCAGGCGCTGGACATACACCTCCCGCAGCCGTCCAATGTCCGGATTGCGCTCCGGCAAGACCGCCACTGCTGTAATCAGCAACAGCAGCAGCGCCGGCAGCCACCGCCAGACACGGCGCTTCCACAAAAGCCCCACCGCTCCCAGCAGCGTCAGCGGGATTCCCGCTGTGATGAAGGCTCGGACCAGTCCGAAATTCAGCGGCAGGACGACCGAAGCCGCTGTCAAAATCGCCAACAGCAACCAGGCCATGCGAAAGAACGAGAGAGTTGACGGGAATGCTGTTTTCATAAGAATTCTTTGAAGATGCCCTTGTTTCGTCTCAAAGATGATGTTTTTATAAAAATTATCTATTATAGGTTGATTTAGCCAGAAACATTCCGTATAATATAGCGTCAAATAGAAGGGGACGATCGGTTTCGACGGGGATATCAGGGGCATTAACCGGCAGGTCGAGGATTACAGCCGCCTCGTTAAAAAGCTGTAAAAAAATAATTGCCAATAGCAATTCGTACGCTCTCGCTGCTTAGTCTTTAACCAACTAACAGCGCGCTCCTGCTGACGTCAGCCGTCGCGTCGGTTGTGAGCTTAATTCAGGCGGTTCTTGCGGGGCGTTAGGCTGCGGGGCGTCTGGCAGGATTTACGCGGCTGGGTTGATGGGCAGCGTGTCGATTCGCGGTTCATCACCGAGACAACATTGATCGACTATGCCTGTAGATGGTTTTTGAATCGTATCTTCGGACCCGGGTTCGATTCCCGGCGTCTCCACTAAAAACCCGCAAAGCCTTGACAACAAAGCGATGCGGGTTTTTATATAGATTTTGGATCCTTTGGATCCGGTCCTTATGAAATTTGGAGCGGGTGTTCTACAACTTGACCTCGCTTGAAATCTGTATTATCTTATCCAAGTATAGAATTTCCGCAACGCTATCAACTGACTTGAAGTCAGGTTACGCAATCGCGGTTGGAGGTTGAAAATGTTGGCTCGGAGTTTTTTAATACTGGCGGTCTTGGTCGCCCTGACGCTGTTGTCCTTCGCCCTCTTGGCGAAACCCCTTCCTGCAGTAAAGGCTGAGCTGAGCC
>CAZCEM010000235.1:0-2840 GCA_964497555.1 uncultured bacterium | reverse complement strand
GAACGCCTCGCTGAAGACCCACACTGACAACTGCCCCCTGTTCTTCACCGAGAACAAGGGCCAATGGGACGAGCGCGCGCTGTTCAAAGCCGACGGCGCCAGCGGGATGATCTGGTGGATGGAGCGCGACGGCCTGACGCTGGACGTCTCGGTCGAAGACACCACCGCCGAGCCGCTGCCCGACGACGATCCCTTCCCCGGCAAAGGCAGTATGCATCCGCCTCGCTACCCCCGCAAGGGCCACGTGCTGAAGATGCGCTTCGTCCCGGCAAAGCCCTCTACCCCCGAGTACGCCTCCCTCTCCCAATCCTCCCAATCCTCCCAATCTGTGGAATCCGCGAAATCTGCTGTTAATATCTCCCCCTCGGATTCCCTCCCCTGGAACAACAACTACTTCCTGGGCAACGACTCCTCCAAGTGGGCGCCCAACTGCCGCAACTACACCAAGCTGACCTATCACGACGTCTGGAAGGACATCGACGTGGTCTATCGAGGCGAGGACCGGCGGCTGAAGTATGACATCGTGGTGAAGCCGGGCGCGGATCCGTCCCAGATTCGCTTGAAGTGGAAAGGGCTGGACGCTCCGTTAAAGGTGGATGACGACGGCAACAACCTGCATCTGGCGACTTCGGTAGGCATCCTGCGCGAGGAGCTGCCGCTGGCGTATCAGCTCACCGACGCGGGCTACAAGTCTTCGGTGCCGGTGCAGTTCCGGCTGGTGGCGGAGGATGAGGTGGGGTTCGAGGTGGGGGAGTATGACAAGGGAAGGGAGCTGGTGATAGATCCGCTGGTGTGGAGTACGTATTTGGGGGGAACTGACCACGATGAAGCTGCAGCCATCTGTTCTGATGGCGATAACGGTGCAGTAATTGCCGGCTATACTGTCAGCGAAGACTTTCCGACAACCGAGGGAGTATATCAGATAGATTACAACGGCGGCGCAGGTGGCGGAGGGGATATCTTTGTCACCAAGCTCAATGACCAGGGCAGTCAACTGATTTACAGTACTTTTCTGGGCGGCAGTGACCGTGAATATGCTGAGGGCCTCATCTTTTATGAAGAAGGTGATGTTATCATCACAGGCTACACTTTCAGCGTAAATTTTCCAACCACTGAGGGTGCTTTTCGGAGACATAATGGGGGCAACTCCGACGGCTTTATCTCTCGAATTAGCGCTAACGGAGGGCAGTTGATTAAAAGTACCTACTTAGGCGCAACTTCGGGCGATTTGGCTCATGCGATTGTAACCGATGGTGAAGGAGGTGTAGTAGTTGTTGGTGAAACATGGAGTGTGAATTATCCTATCACTGAGGGCTGTTACCAGAATAATAACCTCGGCATGTGTAACGCCTTCATTACTCGACTCAATGCCCTCGTTAGTCAACTTGTCTTCAGCACGTACCTGGGAGGAAACGGGCGCACCTACGCTTCGAGTCTCATACTTGACGAGGATGGTGGAGTGATTATATCCGGACATACTGATAGCGACAATTTCCCTGTCAGTGAAGGTGCTTTCCAGGAGGATAACCAAGGTCGTCAGGATGTATTTGTTGCCCGTTTTAATTCCCAATGTAGTCAACTTGTGTACAGCACATTAATTGGTGGTAGTGAGGGAGAATTTGTGAATGCTCTCATTTCTGATGGTGAAGACGGCATAGTAGTAGCTGGTCGCACAAGAAGCATATTTTTTCCGACAACCGAAGGAGCATACCAAACAAATGGAGGTGGGGCGTTATTTGATGCATTCATCACCAGACTTAATTCACGTGGTAGCAGTTTGATCTACAGTACTTATTTGGGTGGACGAGAATTCGACGAAATCAACGCCTTAATCTCCAACAATGAAGGAGAGGTTGTGGCGGCTGGAGAAACTCAAAGCGAAGACTTTCCGGTAATTGATGGGTCATTCCAGACGAATTTCGGTGGAGGTCTCAATGAAGCTTTCTTCACCAGATTTGATGCTCAAGGTCAATCATTGATTTTCAGCAGTTATTTAGGCGGGGATCATTCTGATTTTATTTCGGCCCTGGAACCAGACAGAGCGGGGTTTATTGGAGGCGCCTTAATGACTGGACAAACTTCAAGTACGGACTTTCCCACCACGGACGATGCCTTCGATCGAGATCGTAATGATTCTTTTGATATTTTTGTTACAAATATAAACTGGTCCTTGCGATGGCTGGATTTTCCCGAGTTGATCCACGTGATGGAACTGCAAGAAATCAGCGTTGTCATGGAGGGCGCCAGCGATTACCGGGACGTGGAACTGACTGTGGTAATGCACTCCGAGAATCTACCGGAAGATGTTGGATTAGTTGATTTTGGTAATGGTTCCTGTGAGTTCACCTGGCAAACCGCCCTCGGCGACGCCGGCGAATACACCGCCGACTTCACCCTCTCCGACGGCGTGCATGAGCTGACCTCCACCACCCGCATCATCGTCGATCCCTTCCCCCTGCGCTGGATTGAACGCCCCGACACCGCCTCCGTCGCAGCGCTGGACACCCTGCGCCTGAACCTGTCCGGCATCAGTTTCAACGAAGACGACGCCCTCTCCATCCGCATTGACCCCATCACCCGTCCCGCCAACTCCCAACTTACCGACCACGGCGACGGCACCGCTGAGTTCGTCTGGACGCCAGCCGCTGCCGATACTGGTGAGCGCCGAGTGCTGTTCTATCTCTCAAACGGCGAGCAGACTTTGCCAGGCCGGGTGGATGTTCAGGTGCTGCCGCCCAATTCAGTTGAATCGAAACCAACACTTCCTGACGCCTTCGCCTTGTATCCGGCTCACCCCAATCCCTTCAACTCCACCACGGCACTGCGTTTCGACCTGCCTC
>CAZCEM010000234.1:0-4613 GCA_964497555.1 uncultured bacterium | reverse complement strand
CAGGCGAGGGGACGACTGGCCGATGCCTCAGACAGCTTCATGGGCGATCCACACCGGTTTTCTCTCACCATTAACTTTTAACTCCCAGGAGAATAATTATGAGACATAAGAACTGGTTGCGGGCAGCGACCCTCCTGGGATTGATTCTAGTACTGGGAAGTTGCGAGCCATCCGATCCCGGCTCACCTGCAGCCAACCAGTCCCCCACTACCAGAATTGTGGTGGCGCCCCTTCAGAACAGCGTGCATGACCATTATGTATCGCCTTCATCGATGTTCTGGGTTCAGTGGTACGGGCACGATGTGGACGGGCAGGTCAATGGATTTTACCTTAAGGTTGATGACGGACCGGAAGTCTTTACAACCAAAGGCGACAGCGCCATTACCTTTAATTCACCGGACCCGGGTCACCCAACCCAACATACGTTAACTGTTTCTGCCATCGATAACGAAGGTCTCCGAGATCAGAATCCACCCACAAGGACATTTTCCGCGACCAACCGCGCTCCAGAAATAGATGCTTTCAATGCTTCTTTTCCTGATTCAGCGCAGGTTGGATCAGGTATCAGCTTCGATGTTGAGTGGAGCGATCCGAATACCTCCGGGGCCTTCCTGCGGGTTCTGATTGACGGCGAACCGGTGTGCGGCTGGAGTGAGCGGACTCATTTCCAGTTCTGCAACACCGGCGACGCCTCGATTCTAACTCAGTTGGATACCTTTACAGTCACAACCATTTCCAGTTCCACACTGACGCCCGGAGAACACGATCTGTCCGTCGAAGTCATCGACTGGGGTGGCGCTAGGGGGGAACCATACACGCGACATATAACGGTTCTGGCTGGGCAGTATCCGGATTTGACTTCGATCAAATCCAAGTACGGTTCCACCGATTACTATCCCGACGGCTCAACCTTTTACACAGTAAACGTCACTACCTCATTTGAAATGGTAGGAACAGCTTCGGGATACTTCGGAACGGTTCACAGCTATCAGTACCGCTATCATTTTCGCAGCCTGCCGGAAAGTCCCGCGGACACAGTCTGGGGCGATTGGACTACCTGGTCAGCCTGGATTGCGGCTGAGTTCGATGTTTTTAACCTCGCGCCCGGCGAATATCAGTTCGAAGCCGTGTGCCGCGACTGGACCGGGGCTCAAAGCGAGGTGAATTCCTTCGATATCTCGATCTTGATTCCGAATTTTTCAGCCAAAACCCTGTTAGTCGTCGATGAAACCCGAGACGGCAACGGTCGTCCCGGCAGTCCTAACGACGAGCAATGCGACGATTTTTACCGGTACATTCTCGACTACGATACTGCTTCGATGGTGACTTCCACGGGGTGGCAAGTTACGGAGCTTGATTTTGCTACCACCCGTCCTCCGAACAATGCCAGATTTGTTTCTGCGCGCGATGTGTTCAATCAACGGGTAATCGTCTGGCATGGGGACGACAAATCGGAAGTACTCTTAGGCGAGAACACCACTATCCTGGGCGAATATCTGGAACGTGGCGGGCGATTGATACTATCCGGTCAGGATATCCTCGGAGCGTTTTCCACCAATGATGTTGCAGAATTCGTGAGTGGTTTCCCTTACAAGTATCTGCGGGTCGGTGGAGGAAGCCGTTCAACGGAGCGCAACACTGACGGCGGATTCATAGCCATGATTGGTGATCCGGGTTTGGGCTGGGTGGATACCCTTGCCATTGACCCGGATAAAATCTCCAGCCGATGGAATGGTATCGATGGCTGCTGGGCGCTGGCGCCTCGTCACCGCACCATTGAAATCGGTTACTGGCATGGTTTTATTCCAGCCACCGAGTGGGAATCTGGTTGTGTATGCGTGGCAAACTTTGACGACGTCAATGTGTGGCGCACCATCACGCTGGGTTTTCCGTTGTATTTCATGGATAACGACCAGTCGCGCACATTCATGACGACGGCGTTGTCAGCCCTGGACGAGTAAGCGCTTCGCGCCTTTGGTTAAACAGCAAGAACCACTCACAATCTGTGAGTGGTTCTTGCTGTTTAAGTATGGGATTGCCGTCGGTGACGACAGATTATCATCAGTTTGCACGAGCGCTTTACCCGAGGCGATCGGCAGTCCGGCTTGTGAGGGAATTCTTTAAAACTCCGCTCGGAAACCTATACTGGGAAGGATACCAATGGAATTGCGATCTTCGACTTTGTCGTTGACGAAATCATAACGAGGACGCAACTGTATCTTCTTATTATAAACATTCTGCACATCCACGAACACCACCATCGCCCAATTCGTCAGGTTGAATCGTCGATCTACCCGCAAATCCAAATGATGCCCCGATTCGAGTCTTTTCGAGAGATACTCATCGGGGATGTTTTCCAATTCTCCGCCATTGTCAGCCGGTCGATAAACCGGCGTGAAGGGGGAACCGGTCCAGTATCGGAACTTTCCGCCGAAATCCCAGCGGGGATCAGGTTTGAAGCCCCCTGAAACGTTGAAGATCACAGCTTGATCGTATTGCCCCGGATAGGTTTTGCCGTTGGGTGCCTCATATTCGCTGCGACCGAGGCTCAGCGAAGCCTGCCCGTAGCAACAGTCGAGGGTGTATTTCTTCTGTACGGTAATCTCCAGCCCATAAGCCCGCCCGTTCGCGGTGGATTGCAGGGGCAGAAAGCCAAAGGATTGGAAGTTATCCTCCCGTCCCCCAAAGCCCACACCGGAGTTAGTCAGCACCAGATAGGAAGTCTCAGGCGTTGTTCCTGCCGGAAGATTGGCGTATTGCTTGCCGTAGATTTCCCCGCTTAACTGCACCGCATCCGACAAAAGGTAATATGCCCCGGCGACGGCCATGTCGCTGCGGAGAGCTTTAAGATTCGAGTTGGCAGGATTCAAGGTCCACACGTAAGAAGGCGACTGATAGTACCGTCCCAGCGAAGCTTTAAATCCCAAGCGATCGGTGGCTTTCAGGTTGGCAGAGCCTCTTAATGCGGGATAGGAAGGCTGATCGATAAAGTCATAGTAATCCCACCGCAGACCCAGAGTCAGCTCCAACCTTCTGGTTAAGTCATTCTTAATCTCAGCGAAACCGGCGTATTTATGTGAATTTCTACCCGTGCTCAACGTTGGAGGCAGGCTCAGGGCTTCCCGCGGCGTCGCCTGACCGTAGCTGTTGTAAACCGTGTCAGCGAAAGTGGTGGAGTTGTTCAATTGAGCCTGTTTAACAGAGAAGCCTGCCAGCAATTGATGGCGGGGCGTCAATGCCAGGGAGGTTGTAAATCGCCCCACGGTTTCCCGCTCCTTAAAGTGTACCCCTCTCACTGGACAGTTTTTTGCCTTGAATAAGGTGTTTTGAGAGGCTTGTGTTTGAACCAAACGTTCCCTATTTTATCCGTGCCGGTCGAAACGGAAACAGGCTCTGCAGGAGTGCAACCAGTCAGGGATAGACCGGCGGAAGCTCATCCGAGCGATAGCGGAACGGGCGCAGGGACGCCGTCTCTGCGCCCCGACCGTCCCCCTATCGACGGATAGACTTCCCAATGCCTAAGAAAACTCAATGCCGGAATGACTTTGCCGCTCAGCGGAAAGATAAACTGCCGCCGGCGGTCGATAGCCCAGTGATTGATGCAACCGCTCAGAATTGTAAAACTCGAAGTATGAACCCAAGCCCAGACGGGCTTCCCGCGGCGTCCGGTAATCGCGAAGATAGACCTCTTCGTACTTCACCGATCGCCACAAGCGCTCGACGAAAACATTGTCCAACGCCCGTCCACGCCCGTCCATGCTGATTTGTACGCCCGCGTCCTCCAAGACCCTTATGAAATCAAGGCTGGTGAATTGTGTGCCCTGATCGCTGTTGAAGATGGCTGGCCGCCCCCCGCCCAAGGCGCTTTCCAAAGCCTCGATACAGAACAGATTGTCCAGGGTGTTGGACAGCCGCCACGCCAGCACATAGCGACTGAACCAGTCGATAACCGCCGTCAGATATAGAAACCCGCCCTGCATGCGGATATACGTGATGTCGGCGCTCCACACCTGATCGGGCGCCACGATAGCGACGCCTCTTAAAAGATAAGGATAAATCCGGTGATCCGGATGCTTTCGACTGGTATTCGGCCCCGGAAAAATAGCTTGCAGCCCCAAGATTCGCATCAGCCGCGCCACCCGCTTGGGATTGACCGGAAAGCCTTGCTGACGCAGCCAGGCGGTCATTCGGCGGTTGCCGTAAAACGGCGTCTGGGTGTACTGTTCATCGATTTTTCTCTGCAACAGCAGGTTCAATTCATCCGGCGGCTGTGGCTGGTAATAGTAGCCGGATCGGTTGACGTCCGTCAGCGCGCATTGCCGGGCGATTGAAAGGCGCGGGTGTTCCCGCTCGATGAAGCCGTTACGGGCTTCACTCGCTGACGCCGGTCTTTTTTTTTAACCAGTCGAGTTCGTATTGCAGTTTGCCGATCTGTTGATAGAGGCGGTCGCGTTCGTCGGCGTGGTCTTTGACTCGCTTAGAACGCCCGTCGGTAAAGACTTCCGGCAATCCTTCGAGGGCTTGCCGTTTCCATTGTCCTAACTGATTCGGGTGAATGCCCAAGTCTGAGGCGATCTCGTTCAGGGTTTTATCGCCGCGAATCGCTTCAATGG
>CAZCEM010000233.1:0-4627 GCA_964497555.1 uncultured bacterium | reverse complement strand
ACCGTCTCGGTTGACAAGCGAGACGCTGGTCCTACGCGACTACATCCTATTTTCATTCTTTGTTGTGCCGCTGGCGGCATGTCGTTTCGCAGGTGTTAAGCAGGAGGTGGTCATGATGGAACCAGCGGCGTTCTTTGCGGTTGCAAAGTTCCGAGGCGTTCCACTGGCGCAGTTGCTCTACGCCGGCGACGACGTGAGCGGCGAGTTCTGGAGCGCCTGAGGAGGGGCTTCCCGGCGCGATGTCCGCCGGGAGATGGTCGATATAGCGGTGGAAGCGCTGTATTCAACCTCAGAATAGATGCCTAACGCAGTTGCGTTAAGCGGCTGGCGCCCAACCCCAGCCGCAATCCGCTCAATATCAGCGCCACGCTGATTCCCATCGGCAAGGTTATCCTCTCGTTGAAGACAATCCATCCTAAAACCGCCGCGAAAACCGGAACTAAACTATAGACCACGCTGGCGGTGCGGGTCGGTCCCAATAAGCGGACGCTGACATTGAACAACAGGTAGCCCACCCCCGACGCCGCCGCACCCATGTACAACAGCGACCAGCCGACTCGCGCTGACAGGCAGGCCAGTTCCGCAACGACGCCGCGTCCCCATGTCAACACCAACAGCAACGCCACCCCCGCCGCTGCTGAATAGACCGTCAGGCTCAAGCTGGAGAAGCGCTGAGATTTGACGCGGATGACTATCACATAAACCGTCCAGCACAACACCGCCAGGAGCATCAGCCCATCGCCCGTATTAACGCGCAGCGCGACCAGCCGCGACCATTCGCCCTTAACCAGCAGAAACACCACTCCAATAACCGCCAGAGCGACGCCGAAGTAGTTGCGGCGGGTCAGTTTCTCCCCCAGGAGCACCGCTGCTGCTAGTCCGGTGATGAGGGGATTGAAGGCGTTGATGATGGCGGTGTTGGCGACGGCGGTGTGCCGCAGCGCCGCGAAAAAGAAGCAGTGATAGCCCACGATGCCGGTCAATCCCAGCAGGAGCATGGCGGGAACTTCGCGCAGTGGCAGCCACTGCAGTGGTTTTCGCCTCACTGCCGCCAATCCGCCGAGAAATAGCAGCGCTATAAGATATCTTCCCAGTGTCGCGGCGAGGGGATCGAGTTCCTGCACCGCGTACTTCCCCGCGACGAAGCTCCCCCCGAACAGCAGCCCGGTGGCGACAGGAATCAGGATGGATTTGTCAGACATGCAGGCAACTCAGTCTCAAGAGCCAAGTGTCGAGAACCAAGAACCAAGTACACTGCCAGGCAATCCTTGATTTCAAACCTGAGTACTTTCAGACTTTCAGACTTTTACTGCTCGATCCAAATCGCATCCACTGCCGGCGTAGAGGCGATGTCCATGACTGCCTGCGCGGCGTTTTTCATCCATTCGGCGCCGCCCGCGCTCGAACCGAAAGGCATCTTCTTGAACATCGCTTCGATATCGAAAGGTTCCTTGAATTGTATCATCGTGGGATTCTTTAATCCCGCCAGTTCCTTGGCTTTGGCGACAGCATCATCGAAGTAGCCTATCTGATCGATCAGTCCGTAGTCGAGCGACTGTTGGGCGGTGTAAATCTTGCCTGACGCCAGCTCGCGCACCTTTTCCACCTCCAGCTTGCGGCCCTCAGCCACGAGGGACACAAACCTTTCATGGAAGTCGTTTATCAGGTCTGCGAAGTACTGACGCTCTTCGGGCGTCATGTCCCGGAAGGGGCTGCCGATGTCCTTCATGCTGGTGCTCTTGATGGGCTCAATCTTGACGCCTATTTTATCCATCATTTCCTTAATCATCATGTGATGCATGATGACGCCGATAGAGCCCACCAGGGCGGTCGGCGAACCCACTATCCAATCGGCTGAGGCGGAAACGTACAGCCCGCCGCTGGCTGCCAGATCGCCGACCCACACCACTACGGGCTTGCCGGCGGCTTGGACCTGGGTTACTTCATGGTGGATGACGTCGCTGGCGGTGAGCCCGCCGCCGGGGGAGTTGACTTGAAAGATGACGGCTTTGACGTCTTCGTTTTGAGCCGCCGCGCGCAAGCGACGGGATATGTCGTAGAGGGTGCCTTCGCCTTTAATTTCGGATCCGGAGCCTCGGATGACGCCAGTCAAGGGGATGAGGGCAATCTTGCCTTCTTTGGGATCACCTTTGGTCATGGTGGAGACGATGAGATTGTCCTTTCCGCCGCCACCCAGACTGGCGTTGAACTCCGACAGCGATGACTTGATGATCAGCCCGAAAACGCCGAAGATGACCACCAGCGAAACGACGACAATCAGAAAAATCATCACGCCGGAAGTCTTGCGCCGTGGAGGTTGAAGCGCAGCTGCGGCTGGGCGGGATTTTTCTTCGTTCAAGTTTTCCATATCTTTTTTCCTTCTGTAACGCCGCCTTCCCGGCGGCTGGTTTTGTTGCTGAGCCGTCCGGAAGACGGCGCTGCGCCTCGTTGAAAGGGTGATGCCAGACTCTCACCAGAAAATAGGACTAAATAATTCAAATCACAAGGGCGGCGCGTCAATTGCGGGGCGGGCAGTGTAATATCCGTCCTGCGTTGCGCAGGGGGGGAAAGGGAGTTATCTTAAATGCAAAATGTAAAATGTAGAATGTAAAATGAAGAATGCAGAATGCAAAATGCAAAATGACAGCCCTTTGGGACGGCGAACTTTCAGAGTCGGTCTGATGAAATTTGATGAGGTTTCCATCATAGCGACACTCGCGCAGTTGGTGGGAAGCAATCTCTTATATATACTGTACTTAGGAGAGACTGAGATTGCTTGGCCAGCCTTTGGCAGGCTCGCAAAGCTTAAACGTCCGGTGAAACGCCCGGCCTACACGTTTAAATCCGTTTTCAGAGTACATTCGGCATTTTGGGTTTTGCATTCTGCATTTTGCATTCTGCATTTAGGAGTTCGCCATGAAAGCGCTTCGCATAAAAGATAAACGCCTGAGCCTGCGCGAAATCCGCCGCCCCGAACCGACTGAACATGAAGCGCTGGTGAGGATTAAGCTGGCGGGCATCTGCGCCACCGACGTCGAAATCGTCCGCGGTTACATGGACTTCCACGGCACGCTGGGACATGAATTCGTCGGCGTAGTGGAAGACTGTGACTCCGACCCCGGCCTCATAGGCAAGCGGGTGGTCGGCGAAATAACCGCCGGCTGCGGACACTGCTCCTGGTGTCAGCGTGGCTTGTCGAGGCACTGCCCGGAGCGCGACACCCTCGGCATACAAGGCCGGGACGGCGTCTTCGCCGAATACGCGGTGCTGCCCGCATGGAATCTGCGGGAAGTTCCTCCTGAAATCAACGACCGCGCGGCGGTGTTCACCGAGCCCCTGGCGGCGGCGTGCGAAATTCTGGAGCAAGTGCATCTGCAGCCCGGCACCAGCGTATTGTTGATAGGCGACGGCAAGTTCGCTCACCTGGCAGCGCGGCTGCTGTCGCGGATGCTGTGCCGGGTGGAAGTCGTCGGCCGGTCGGAGGCCAAGGTTCGGCGGATGAAAGGCTTCATCGAGCGAGGCTATCTGAACACCCAGCCGCCGGGGCGGAGGTATCCAGTGGTCATCGAGGCGTCCGGCTCGCCCCAGGGCTGGGAGACCGCCGTCAGCGCTATCGAACCGCGAGGCACGCTGATTCTGAAGAGCACCTACGCCGCAAAACTGGAATTTAATCCGGCGCCGCTGGTGATAAACGAAATAAACCTGATTGGCTCGCGCTGCGGACGGTTCGAGGCTTCGCTGAAGGCGCTAGCGCAGGGATTGCCGGTGGTCGATCTCATCGACGGCGAATTCCCCCTCGAACAGTGGCGCGAAGCCTTTGAGACGACGTTGAAGCCCGATGTAGTCAAGGTTTTGTTCAATATGGAAGCTAAATGAAATCCAACGGGAAGCTTAACATAATCCAACACCCGGTGACGGCGGATCCCTTCGTCGAGCCTGAAGAGTGGGAAGAGTTTTGGCCCGAAGCCGTCAACGGCACGCTGTTCAATTCGCTGCGGTTTCTGTCCTACCATCCGCCGGAGCGGTTTGCGTCCTATCATCTGTGCTTTCGGCGGAAAGGCAATCTGGTCGGCCTCTTTCCGGGCGTGGTGGTGGAGGAAGCCGACGGCTCGAAGAGCTGGGTGTCCCATCCCGGCGCGTCCTACGGTGGGCTGGTCTATTCGCCCCGCCTGCAATACCACCATCTGGAGTCGCTGGTAGAGACGCTGATCGACCACGCCCGTGAGGTTGGCATCAACCGCATCCGCTTGACGCCGCCGCCGACGATCTACAACGAGCATCCCGATCAGGCGCTGCCCTTCGCGCTGATGCGCGCCGGTTTTCAAGTCAACCGCACCGAGCTGACCCAAGCGGTGCGGCTGGACGCGCCCGCCGAGGGGCTCTTCGGCGACTTCATCAACAAAACCCGCAACGCTTGCCGTCGGGCTGAGAAGCTGGGTTTGAGATTCCGGCTGATAGAGGATCCGACCGCCGCCGAGTTTGACCGGTTCTATGAGATATTGGTCGAGAACCGCGCCGGGCTGGGGGTGGTGCCGGCGCACAGCCGTCAGGAGATTGAGCGGCTGCATCAGCTCGTGCCTGAATATCTAATGATGGGCGCCATCGACTATCAGGACAAGACGGTGGC
>CAZCEM010000232.1:0-4643 GCA_964497555.1 uncultured bacterium | reverse complement strand
AGCCTCATCAAACCCCAGATTTGCTGCGCGCAGTAAATCCGGGATTCCGCTGTACGGATCACCTTTAGCTGTGTAAGACATTCCACGAGCAAAATAGGCACTTGCTAAATTCGGATCAACTAAAAGAGCATGGTTGTAATCACTTATTGCTTGGTCTAATCTGCCTATTTTTCCGTATGAAAACCCTCGCAAGTAAAAAGCACGGGAATTGTTTGGATCAATCTGCAATACTCGATTGTAGCAGTCTATGGCACGATCATAGTCTCCTTTTTCAAAATAGCGTTTCGCCTGGTTTAATAAAGAATTGATATTGTTTTCCGCACAAAGCACGCCTGTTTCCGATTTCATCGTAGGATACAGGCCGCGTCCTGTCTTTATTCCGAAAATTATTACGGCAGGAAATAGCAGAATATGTCCCAAAACTCCACTGCTTAGTCGAGCTCGGTTAACTAATAAACCAATAATGAGACCGGTTGCGGGAACAAACCAGAGAATATGCACTCGCCTGACTGTGAATGCAAATATTAAAATGAATATCCACCACCAGCCTATGACAGCCAGAGTTCCATAGGTTATCGGCTCGGTTCCGGATTTCAGTGATGTGCGAGCCGAATACGTAACAACCAAAGCGATCAGAACAAGAATGCTCCATTGAATCCAACCTATGATCTGCCACATATCAAGTTCCTCCATTTAATCTGATGTGACTTAAGGCAACTCTTTAAGCCAGCCTTGATTCTTCCATCGACACCATCTTCTCAACCTCTTCGATCAGTGACGGCAGATCGAACTTCACGGTTTCCCAGACTTCAAGCAGGTCAACCTTGTCGTAGGCATGCACCATTGCATTCCGGGTATCCATCCAACTGCGCCAATTCACTTGCGGATGGTCTTCACGGAACTTTTTGCTTAGGCGGGTACAGGCTTGTCCGACCATCATCAGTTCATGGAAGACCAGCACCTGATCCTTCTCAGACGCCTCCAGTTCTTCGTAGGTCAGATCACCCAGGAATTTGAGGGCTAATCGCGCGAAACGAAGAATATCAGCGATCGCTTGGTCGTCATAATACATAGTACTTCTGAGCTGATTCGAGGATGTGCTTTCGCCGAAGCCGATTAGCGCTTTTCTCAATCGCTCTCTTGCTGACCAGATCGACCTCTCGCCCCATTATCATTGCCAGTTCGGTTTCAGCCTGAAGATGGTCGAGGATGCTCCAGCGAGCTTCGGGAGCGCGTTCGACTAACACATCCACGTCGCTGTCGTCGCGGAAGTCATCCCGCAGCACCGACCCGAACAGGGATAGCTCGACGATCTGCCACTTGCGACAGAAGGCCTCGACCTTTTCGCGGTCTATGTTCAGACGAGGGGGCATGGGGATTGACTCCGTTTAATCCGTTTTATCCGCTGTGAATCGCCAAAATGAGTCGAGCTTCGCTCGACAGAGCGGACTGAAAGTCCGCCCTCCAAGGCGCAGGGAGATTGCTTCGTCTGCATGCGGCAGTCTCGCAAAGACGAATACGGAAAACTACCGATAGGCATCCTTTCTCAAGACAATTCGAAGCACTCTGACCGTCTGTTCAGGATCATCGACTTCATAGATTACCCGCCAGTCGCCTATCCTGATCTGATAATCGCTCACGCTTCCTTCCAGTTTGCGACAGCCACGAGGTCTCGGATTCTCCGCAAGCTCCATCGTTTTGAGGATTATGCGGTTATAATCTGTCTGGTTTAGCCGCTTGAGAGTATGAACGGCGTTCTGTTCATACTCAAGGCTATACACCGACCGGTCGCTCTTTCAGTAACTCCTCAAGACCGACAAACCGCATCGGTTTCGTCCGGAGTTTCCGCAGATAGGCGATGTCTTCGGCGTCCTCAACCCGCTCCAGCAACTCCTCGTATTCGTCGATACTGAGGATCACCGCCGCCGGTTTTCCGTCGCGATAGACGATGTCTGGATGTTTGGTGGTGGTTTCGGTCATGGTTTTGCCTGGTTGTGTTGTGTTTTTCTATCGAAGTCAAGCGAGACGCTTAACCTGCGCGCAATCGGTCGGGCTCGAAGGCCCGACTTGCGCTGCCGACAAGCGAGACGCTTATCCTGCGCGGGGCGGGGATTCCACTTGCGCTGGCATGATGCGCCGGAGGCATCCTACACCGCTACCGCCCGGACATGGGGAAGCTCTGACTCCATCACCGGCCGTAGTTGCTCGCTGGTCAAGGTCGTAACCGCGATGGTGTCGCCACTGAAAGTCATAAATTCAACAATGAAAGCCGCTCCGTCATCATGGACATGGACGATGACGCCGACGTCGCCGCGCTTAAGCCGGTGCGCGGGAACATCGACGGTAAGCACAACGGAATCGTATTCCTTCATTTCGCGAACCTCCCTTTCAAAGGATATGCGGTGACCAGCCGCGGAATGCACTCGCCGGGCTTAACCAGCCAAACCGACCTGATAGGGGATGAAAATCCCGCAGGAGAGGCGATTACCCCCTCGACCTTCATCAGCCTTCCGTAAGTGGTGTCTTCCAGCAACGAGGCAACGCCATTGGCGATATGCTCTCTGAGCGCCTCAATAAACCCTGGGATGTCCTTGGTGTGAAATCCCAGCGCTCGAAAGAAAACCGCCTAGTGATGACCTCGCGGATGGTCTTCCGATAGAAGGTATAAAGTCAGTTTCTCGTCGTCAATCTGAGCTTGCTGCCAGTCAATAAAGCCGTTGGTTTTATTCATTGTTTTCAGGAGCTATGTCGGGCTCGGAGGCCTGACATACGGCAAGTCGCGGATTTTAGCTTGCGTTGGAATGATGCGCCGGAGGCGCAAGCCCGCCGCAGGGTGAGGACACCCTGCGGCACACCTATACTGTGGACTGTGAACTGTGCACTCCGGTCTTGGCTCTGAACTCTTTTCTCTTGGCTCTTAATCCGGAATCCGATACAGCGGGAAATGCCCCGTCAGTTCCTTGACTTCGCTGCGGACGCGCTCGAGGGTGACCTCGTTGGTCATGTCGTTCAACACTGTCGCGATCAGTGTGCCGATGCGGCGCATCTCGTCTTCCTTCATGCCACGGGTCGTCAACGCCGGCGTGCCGATGCGAACGCCCGAAGTGATGAACGGCTTCTGCGGGTCGTTCGGCACCATGTTCTTGTTGGTGGTGATGCCTGCCGCTTCCAAAGCCTTCTCGGCGGCTTTGCCCTGCAAGCCCTTCGGCGACAAATCCAGCAACATCAGATGGTTGTCGGTGCCGCCGGAGACCAGCTTGAAGCCCTCGCGCAGCAGCGTATCCGCCAGGGTCGCGGCGTTCTTGACCACCTGCTTGATGTAAGCGGCGAATGACGGCTGCAAGGCTTCCTGGAAGGCTACCGCTTTCGCAGCGATGACGTGCATCAAAGGTCCCCCCTGCCCACCGGGGAACACCCAGGCGTCGATGGCTTCGGGCAGCGTCTTGGGCTTGGGCATGTTCTCCAGCAGGAACTCGCCGCCCTCGACGTTGGTCAGAATCAAACCGCCGCGCGGACCACGCAGGGTCTTGTGGGTGGTCGAGGTCACGATGTGCGCGTACGGCAGCGGCGAAGGATGCTCGCCCACCGCCACCAGCCCCGCGATGTGGGCGATGTCGGCGACATGGTAAGCACCGACTTCATCACAAATTTCCCGCACGTGCGCGAAGTCGATAACGCGGGGGTAGGCCGAGGCACCGGTGATTATCAGCTTGGGCTTGTGTTCTTTGGCCAGCTTGTACATCGCGTCGTAGTCGATGCGTCCGGTTTCAGGCGACACGCCGTAGGGGACGACCTTGAACAAACGACCGGAAAAGTTCACGCCCGAGCCGTGGGTCAGGTGGCCGCCGGAGTTCAGTTCCAGACCCATGATGGTGTCGCCGGGCTTAGCCAGGGTTAAGTATGCAGCCATGTTGGCTTGGCTGCCGGAATGGGGCTGGACGTTGGCGTGCTTTGCGTCGAACAGCTTCTTGACGCGGAAACGGGCTTTGCCTTCGGCGATATCGACGTGCTCGCAGCCGCCGTAGTAGCGCGCCCTGGGGTAGCCTTCAGCGTATTTATTGGTCATCACCGAGCCCATCGCTTCCAGCACCGCCGGGCTGACGAAGTTCTCGGAGGCAATCATTTCGAGGGTTTCGACCTGGCGGCGGGTCTCGGCTTGGATGGAGGCGTAGATGTCGGGATCGAACGCCTTCAGGTGTTCCATGTACATCCCCTCACCAATGCCGTCCCAGGAGACCTTGATTTCGGGGTTTTCGGATATATCGGTCATCGTGGATTACTCCATGTTAGGGGGCTTCAGGCCACAGGCTTCAGGCTTTGGGCTGTAGGCTTGGGGCTTTTGTTTGTTATTGTGCGGCGAACTATTAAGGGGAGCAGAAAGTACTTGACATCTGCTGTCATTTCCCAGAAAATAGCGCCTGCGACGCGTAGGTCGGGCCTCCGAGCCCGACCTTTCCCCCCCGCCTGCAGGGGGGAAAATACAAAGGGGGGTATTTTCATATTCCGTGGTGGGGAAGCCACCATGACAATTCCCGCGAAAGACCGAAACTCCGACCGCTGTCATTTCCCAGAAAATAGCTCCCTCCAGCCGCGTAGGTCGGGCCTCCGAGCCCGACCGCCAATCTGCCGCAGCCTAGCCTGAC
>CAZCEM010000231.1:0-4656 GCA_964497555.1 uncultured bacterium | reverse complement strand
ACTCCGTGCCCACGCATCGTTTGATTCACAGCAGATGAAGCAGATTAAGCAGATTGTGGAACAAAAGGCGGGCGGGCGGTTGAACCATCTGTTTAATCTGGTTAATCTGCTGTGAATCTTCCGGAAGGCTTGACACCGCGTAGGTCGGGTCTCCGAACCCGACATTGTTTTGAAAATAATCCCTGGAGAACGCGTAGGTCAACCGTCTCGGTTGACAAGCGAGACGCTTGTCCTACGCGTTAAGGGCTATTTTCTGGGAACTGATGCGTCTTCGACGCATGACCTCCGTTGATAAAAATTAAACGCACCCCTTAATAAGAATCATCAGGCTATGCCGCCCCCAAATGACGGAACATGAAGAATGCCGCTCCCACCAGACACAGCCCCGCCCACAGGAAGTCCAACGAGAGTTGCTGCTTCATATACGCCACACAGAACACGGCGAACACCGACATCGAAATTATCTCCTGGATGACCTTGAGCTGCGTGAGAGTGTAGATGGCGCTGCCAATGCGATTGGCGGGCACCTGCAGGCAGTATTCAAGAAACGCCACTCCCCATGCGGCGAATATCACCAGCAGCAGGGGCTTGGCGCGCAGGTCTTTCAGATGACCGTACCAGGCGTAGGTCATGAACAGGTTGGATCCCGTCAGCAACAGGATCGGCAGAAGTCGAGACAAGGAGGCCTCGGGGCAATGACTGAGTTAGTTGTTGGTTTTGTTTAAGGACGCGTCGCCAGCAGAAAGCAGCCTGCGTTAAATTCTAATGATCCGCCTCTCAATTCCTCGGATGGCAGGTGCGCACGGTTTCCAGCAGATGGCTGCGGTCGATGTGGGTGTAGATGTCGGTGGTTTCGATGGACACATGCCCCAGCAGCTCCTGAATGTCGCGGAGGCTGGCGCCGCCCTCTAAAAGGTGGGTGGCATAAGAATGCCGGAAGGTGTGGGGGGTCACCCGCAACATCAATCCTGCTGCCGCGACATAGTGTTTGACCAGCCCCCACACGGCTTGCCGCGTCAGCGGCGCGCCCAGCTTCATCGACAGGAAGATGTAGTCGCGAGCTTTTATAGACTTGCGCGCTAACTCCGGCCTCACCTCTCGCAGATATCGGTTAACAGTGTGCAGCGCCTGCCCCGGCACCGGCGTCAACCGCTGCCTTCCGCCCTTGCCGGTCACGTTCAACACCCGGCCCTCCGTCAGAAACCACTCCCGCCTCAGCGCTGTCAACTCGCTGACCCGCAAGCCGCAGCCGTAGAGCATCTCGATTATTGCCCAGTCGCGCAACCCTTCCGGCGCCGCGCGGTCGATAGCAGCAATGATGGCTTCTATCTCGGCGACGGTCAACACCTCCGGCAGCGAGCGTCGCTTTCGGGGCGCTTGCGCCAGATCTGCGGGATTGCTGTTGACCAAGCCATCGCGCTGGAGGAATCGGTAAAAACTGCGAACAGCCGACAGCCGCCGGCCGATGGTTGCCGCCGCTATGCCGAGGTCATAGAGCTGCGCGATGTAGCTGGAGAGGTCGGCGGGACGAACCGACTCCCACCCGTTGATGCCTTCCCGGTCGCAGAAGTCAATAACGTCGGTGAGGTCCCGCCTATAAGCTTCGCAGGTGTTGTCGGCCAGACCTTTCTCCAGCGCCATGCCGGTCAAGAAACCAGCTACGGCGCTCCAAGCTGCTTCACGGTCCATGATTCCTTTGAAAATAACCCTCATCACCGCGCAGGTCGGGTCTCCGAACCCGACCGCCGGCAGCGTGGAACTCCGTGCCCACGCATCGTTTGATTCACAGCAGATGAAGCAGATTAAGCAGATTGGGGAACAGAAGGCGGGCGGACGTTTGAACCATCTGCTTAATCTGTTTAATCTGCTGTGAATCTTCCGGAAGGCTTGACACCGCGCAGGTCGGGTCTCCGAACCCGACATTCCTTTGAAAACAATGACTCCCGCGTAGGTCAACCGTCTCGGTTGACAAGCGAGACTCTTGTCCTACATGTTAAGGGCTGTTTTCATCCTTTGTTGGGCTGTCCATAGCATGGTTTTATTCCAGAAAGAAGTCCTCACGTCCTGGAGGGCGGACTTTCAAGTAAAGCGAGAATGGCGCAGGATGGGGACATCCTACGCCACTCTTTTTACTTGGCACTTGGCACTCTCTCTTGGCTCTTAGCTCTTGCCTCTTTCCTCTTGACCCACGTTACTTGAGCAAGACGGCTTTGGTAGTAGCGCTCATGCCGCCGCAATGCAGGCGCAGGATATAGACTCCCGCCGCCAGATTTTCGCCGTTCCATTCCCTCTGGTGGCGTCCGGCGCTCTGAAACTCGTCCAGCAACACCGCCACCCGGCGTCCGGCGGTGTTGAAAACCTCCAGCCGCGTCAGTGCGTCGAAGGGCAGTTCATAAGCCAACTTGACGCGCGCATTGAAGGGATTGGGATGAGGCTGGTTCAATGTGAACGCCCGTGGCGCCCAGCAGCCGCGGACCAGATTAGTGTCCGGTTCAGGCTGGGGTCCGATATTGAAAAATACCGGGATGTCAAAGCGTTCACCAAAGGCGTTGTGGTACAAATTCAACACGACGTAATAGTCGCGCTCCGGCATGTCTTCGGTCGAGAAATTAACTGTGAACAGTTGATTCTCCTGAGACGGCACCTGCCCCGCTCGCGGTTCGTACCTAATCCACGTCAGATTTGGACCCAGCTCCCAGCCGATGAGCCTATCGCCGGGAGCGTGACTGACCAGACCCACAAACGTCCAGATTAATGGATTCAGATGTCTGGTTATAATGCAGCCTTGGGGTCGGTCCCCCCCATCCTGCCCCGGGAAGCTGAAATATCGCAAGGTGTGAAATTCGCCGGTGGATGGATTCATCTTGGAGAGCTGCAGCCGGCTGCCGCCGACTTCGTCGGGATAGCGATTGTGGCAGAACAGGTACAGCCGGCAGCCATCTTCGTCTTCTGAGAACCAGGTCATCGCCATGATATAACGAATCTCATCTTCCAAATGAATGGTGTTAACCACATTGCCAATGGTGTCAATTTCGTAGACATTAGCGCCGGCGATGGATTTGGTGAAGACAGTGCTGTTTTCGGGATTCCAGGCGAGGGACTGCGTCGGACGTTCTGGCGCGTGGAAAATCCTCACCAGCTCCCCGGCGCGAGTCAGTTCAATGATATTGTTGTATTCGACCGCCAGCAGATTCTCGCCGTTGAAATCCATCTCGAAATAACCGCGGCTGCCGGTGGAATCGTAAGTGTATTGGTCAAAGCTGCTGACATAGCGGCCTTCTTTGTCGAAAACGTAAATCTTGTGCGGCAATTCGCTCCTCATCAACTGTCCGGAAAGATAGAAGAACTCCTTGTCGAAAGCCACGCCGTTGATGCCGCTGTCTTGAACGCTATCACCCACCGCCCAGTCAAACAGCAGGTCCCACTTCGACAACCGGCCGGGCGGTTGAGCTTCGTAATCTAAGTTGATGACATAATCCAGCGGTCCGTTGCCGTCGTTGCGGACGTTGAAGCCGACTTGTCCGGCGGAGTCAGATTCCAGCCCAAAGCGAATCTCTTCGATGTCGATGTTGAAGGTTGGATGGGTTAACTCGAAATTGACTTCCTGCTCCCCGCCGTCCTCAATCTGGACGTCAGCGACCGAAGAGACGTTGAAGTAGCGTTGTTGGGCTGATACCGAATACGTGCCCACCGGCGCGTCGGGAATGACGTAGCGTCCCTCCACATCCGACAAGCCGAAGAATCCGGTCCCGTCCAGCATGACCCTCACCCGATTCATGGGCTGGCGGGTTTCGGCATCTATCACCAAGCCTCTTACGGATCCCTGCTCGGTAATAGGTCCCGTGGTAATGCGCACCCCCATCCCTGCGGCCAAGCCGGTCATGTGGGCGTTCCACTGCCGGGCGTAACAGAAGGTCATGCCGTCGTCCCGGTTGGGGGAGGTGAAGCCAATGGTGACCGCTTCGTTGGCGCCTCCCCCGCCGCCATTGCCAAACTGGTGGTCCCGACTGTGATACATGAACACTATCTCGCCGTCTCCGGTGCGGGTCGGCCGATGACCCGGTTCAAAAAGCTGCACTTCAAAACGATGGGCGCCGGACTCGTCTTGAAAACTGCGCCATTCGACTGTAAACCGCCCCTCATTGGCGTTGTAATCAGTTCGGACGGTCCCGTTGTATAGGTCATTCCAATAGGGACAGACCATCGCCGGCGGCTCCAGACCGCTCCCCAGAGGCTGGTTGTTCCAAGACACCAGATTGGATCTGCCCAAGGCCAGCCAGCCATTGGTGCAGACAGTTATTTCGCCGTACTCTCGGCCGTAATACACGAACGGAAACGGCAGATTGACAATGACGGATTGACCGCCGATGCCGTTCTGGGCGTCATTAGGATCGGAGAGATTGAGCTGGTTGTTGCAGTCTATCCACTCGTATTCGGGATTAAAGCCGCCGGTCGTGTCGCGGCTGTCGAAAGCCCAATAACCGTAAGGAGTGGGTCCTTGAGGTCCCTCTACTGGATTGCCGCCTAAAACCAACGAGAAATTCAGGGTGTCGAAACGTCCGGCTTCGTCGTATAAAACCAGCGTGAATTCCGCGACTTCACCCGGATAGGCGAGGTTTCCAGCGACGACCTCAAAGGGCTGCTCGGTGTTGGTGC
>CAZCEM010000230.1:0-4661 GCA_964497555.1 uncultured bacterium | reverse complement strand
TGTCCCGATCGGGCCAGTCCCCCACCATCAACGCCTCCGAAGCCTTCACCCCCAAACACTCCAGCGCCAATTGAAACGGACGCGGCGACGGCTTCTCCACCCCCGTATCCTCCGGCGTGATCACCGTGTCGAAGTGATGGTGCAGGTTCAGATAACACAGCCGCAACCAAGCCTGCTTCGCCGGCGCGTCCGTCACCAACGCCAACTTCACGCCCCGCTTCACCAGCGCCGTCAACGTCGAGGTAACGTGCGGATACAACACCAGCGTCGCGTCCCGCGAACGCCGATACGCCACCACCGCCGCCGCTAAAATCTTGTGGTCGATGCCGCCCAGTTGTTCGGTCAAGAACTGGTCAAACACCTCCTGATACTCTATCCCCTGCCGGTCATAGACCTTCATAATGCCTTTGTAGGTGTCGGCGAATGGACGGTTCAATCCCGCGTCCAGCATGGCGGCGGCAGCGGCTTTGACCGCCTCCTTCTTCATGCGGAAGAAATCAACCAGAGTGTTGTCCAGGTCGAAGATGACCGCTCGAATCATGCGCCTCCTCCCAAACGTTTGTGAATGTGGCACTTCTTCAGCGGCTGGGCATCCTCCCGGAATATCTCCGTCATCCGCTCCGGACACCAAGGCGTGGCGAGCTCCTTGGTCTCCTTGCAGATAGTCAGACGCACGACTCCACGAGGCATGACGAAATCCTCGTCAGCCCAGCCCAGCGAATCATAGACCGTCTTCATGAAATTCGCCCAGATCGGCAGCGCCGCCGACGCGCCCGATTGACCAGGACCCAAGCTCTCGGCGGGATCATCCAGCCCCACCCACACCCCGCACGCCAGTCGAGGCGTGAAACCCACGAACCAAGCGTCGGTGAAGTCGTTGGTGGTGCCGGTCTTGCCGGCGGCTTTGGGGTAGAAATTATACCTCCAGCGCGCTGAACCGCCGGTGCCGTGGTCTATCACCGAAGCCAGCATGTCGGTGATAATATATGCAGTGGCGCTGTCCAGCGCGACTTCCTTCTTCATGGGGTAATGCGATAGGGGTTCGCCGAAACGATCCTCAATGCTGACGATGCTGCGAGGCTGACAGCGCACCCCCCCGTTGGCGAGACATGAGAACGCTGAGGTTATCTCGATTGGATAAACCCCCGACGCGCCCAAGGCGATGGCGTCCACCGCGTCGATGGGCGTGGAAATGCCCATCTGACGCGCATACCGACGCACCAGCCGCGGCGGCACGACCTCCTGCACCAGCCGCACCGAAACCAGATTCAGCGACTGCCGCAGCCCTTCCCGCAAGGTGGTCAACCCGCCGTGGCTGAGGTCGTAGTTCTGCGGCATCCAGCGCGTGCCGTCAGGATTGACGATGACCACGTCCTGATTGAGAACCTGATACGTGGGCGGGTAGCCGTTGTCGATGGCGGCGATGTAAGTGAAGGGTTTGAAGGCCGAGCCCGGCTGCCGAATGGCTTGTACGGCGCGGTTGAACTTGGACTGCCCGAAGTCCCTCCCGCCGAGCAGCGCCAGAATATCGCCGGTCTGCGGTTCCAGCGCCACCAGCGCCACCTGCACCACCGCCTGACGGGGGAAGAGGGAGTCAATCCGAACACTGTCGGCTATTAAAGCTCTGAGTGAAATCGTGGGGATGCGATCCTTGGCATACCCCAGGGCGGCGGCGACTTCAGGAAGTGTATTGGCAGTAAAGCGGCGCCGGTATTCCGACTGGAATTGCCCTAAATGCTCCCGCGCCGCCTTGTCAGCCCATCGCTGCATCCGGGCGTCGAGGGTGGTCTGGACGGTCAAACCGTCTTCGAGATAGTTAAAACCCAGCCGCCGTCCTTCTTCGGAGAGCTGTTGACGAACCATCTCGGTGAAATAGGGACCGATGCCGAAATCCTCCAGCGCGTCGGACTGCGGAATCATCTCAATGGGCGTCGCGGAGGCAGCGGTGCATTCCTTGCGGGTAATGAAGCCCTGTTCATACATGCCGTGCAGCACCAGATTGCGTCGCTTCAAGGCGCGGTCGTAATGGAAGCGGGGGGAATAGCGCGCCGGGGCTTTGGGCAGCGCCGCCAGCAGCGCCGACTGCTCCAGATTCAACCGCTCCACCGGCACCCCGAAGTATTTCTGCGCCGCCGACGCTAATCCATACGCTCCATGCCCGAAGTAGATCTGCGTAAGGTACATCTCCAGGATTTCGCGCTTAGAATAGTTGCGTTCAATCTGGACGGCGGTGAGGACTTCCCGCAGTTTGCGGGTGACAGTTCTCCGCTTGTGGAGATACAGGTCGCGGGCGAGTTGCTGAGTGATGGTTGAGGCGCCCTGTTGGGTGCTGAGTGTCAAGACATCGACCGTCGCGGCGCCCAGCACCCGCACCAGATCCATGCCCCAGTGTTCGAAGAAGCGGCGGTCTTCGGTAGCCAGCAGGGCGTCGATGGCGTGCTGAGGCACCCTTTCCAGCGGGGTTATTATTCGCCGCTGAGTGTATAGTTCAGTTAGGATTTCACCGTTTCGGTCAAGGATATGGGTGGCGAGGCGAGGCTCGTACTGCTTAAGCTGCGCTAAGTCCGGCAGGTCTCTGGATAGCTCCCACAACACCAGTCCGATGCAGAGCAGGCTGCTTAAGCCAAGAATCAACCCGGCGAAGAACACCCGGATGAAGTTGTTCGGTCCCAGCGATTGCCATACGAACGCTGCCCGGTTCAGTAATCGCTGCCGGAAGGAGGGCGGAGTATATTTATAATGTTTTAGCGAGGTATTAATCCGGCGGAGGTTGGGAAAATTCCCACTCGATCAGACCGGTTCGGAGGGGCAGCAGCAGCTCCTCCCTCATTTGATAATTACGGTATTTGGCGGTCTGCTGAGCGCCCCAGATATTGGCATAATGAAACGTCAACGCAACCAGCGTTCCGACGACGGTGCCGATCCGAGGCTGGCGAAAAGCAGATTCGTAACGATAAGCCGCCCAGGTCGCCATGCTGAACAATGATACATAGGTAAAGGCCTGGATACCGTCGAAGGCATGTTCACAATAAAGCTGCCCGCTGCCAGGTAATACAGCCGACATTAAAGCAGCTTTGCCGGGGCTTTTCCAGCCAAAGCCGGAGGAACTTGCCAGAGATTTTCGCCAGCCGCTGACTTTTTTTAAAAGTGAAGTATCCAAGGCGGAGGATTCCGCGGCTGAAAAGGTGCAAACCGCGTCAGTCCAAGCCTCTCGGCTGGCTTCCATCCAGCCGAGATAGAGCCGGTTTTCACCGCTGGAATCCAAGAGAACCGCCATCCGAAATTCGGTATCCGCCATCGGGGTTAAGTTCTGTAGAGCGTAAGCCAGACCACTCAGCCGTCTAAAACGTGCCTGTCGAGTCGGAACACTGCTGGAATCAGCAAGTAAATCTGAAATGTAACTCAAGGCGTCGTTATATCTTCCCAAGCCTATCAGACATCGGCTAATCTGATATCGACAATAGTCTTTGACGAGGTCATCTTCCGCGAAAAAGAGGATTTCTTTATAAACGGTGTTCGCTCGGTAGTAATCATGCTCCCGAAACAACTGGTTTGCCCAGCCTAAGTAATCATTGGCATAGCCGCCTGGAAGTCGATACTCCCGGCAGCGCCAGTCCGGAAGGCCGTATAATTGGGAACTCCCGGTCAGAAAGAAATCATCATCCAGTTTTATAGCGCCGTCAGCTTGAGCCGCCAAAGGATAATGTCGAAAAGCGTCTTTGTTCTCACGGTAGTAATACCGGTCAATAAAGTGAGTTAATCCTCCCCCAAGACCGGCTGTTTTAATAGATTCGCAGGCATATTGCGAACAAGAGATCTGAAACGGGCACCGATGGACGGAATTAGACGAGATCGAGGTTTGATAATAAGTTATCAATGAAAGAGCGAGCGTCTGGGCAGGACCAGACGCTCGCTCTTCTGTACTCTTGGCTTTGTCCGGTGGGGGTTCTTGAGCTTTGGCAGCAAAGGAAAGGGATACTGCCAGCGTCAGAACAATCCAACGGAACAAATACATGGTCTGAGCGCTCACCTTTTAGAGAGAGTCAGGGATGAGCGGCACCGCCATGGTGCGAAGTTGTCCTGTTTCATCAAGAGCGCCGATAACCGCATAACGGTGGGCTTTACCGTCGCGGAAAGCGGTGATGAGTTCCACGCGGATCATTTCCGGTTCCAGATTCCACATAGCGCCGTCAACTGCGTCGATAATCAAACCAAGAACTCCGCCGCAGATCAGATTGCCGATAACCCAGGCATTGAAGCTATGGTCGATTATTACCTGCTGCTCTTTGTAGCCTTCCATCGTTATATACACGATGTACTCGTTTTTACGTTGCAGTTTGCAGGTAGAAGGCGTCGTACCGTTATAGACCATCATCCCTCCGCTGGTCTTAACGACGACCTTGGCCCCATCGGGCGTGGAGTTAATGGAGACATTCTGACTGGTTCCGCTGATGATTGAGGCGCAACTAATTGCGAAAAGAGCCAGTACTAGTGGAGCAAACTTCAACAAGCTTTTCATTTTTCCTCCTGTAAGGATGTGTTTGTTGTATCGCTGAAACAGGCTAACTAGCGTCATGTCAAACGTGATATGACGTTGCGACACGTCATTGCGAGCCTGCCGAAGGCAGGCGAAGCAATCTCATGCCAAAACATTATCACGA
>CAZCEM010000229.1:0-4666 GCA_964497555.1 uncultured bacterium | reverse complement strand
AACATAAACTCCGACGGCAGCGGAGTCGGCGATTTCTCACTGTTCGGCGATAAATCCGTCAGACTGTATCTCACCGGCCGCACCTACGGCTTTGACGGCTATTTCCGGCTGCACCGAGACAAGCTAAGAGGAACTTATGTCCTCCAAAAATAAAATTAGACCTCGTTGAAGGAAGAAGTGAACGGAGAACGGGCGCTCCCGATGCGCCCGTTTTCCATTCTATCCCGATGCTTGGGGCAGTCAGTGACTTCCGACCTCGGACATCAACACTACTGCGTTAAACCGCTTTTTGCTTCAGTGCTGTCATTCCTTTGAAAATAGCGATTCCTACGCGTAGGTCAACCGTCTCGGTTGACAAGCGGGACGCTTGTCCTACGCGATCACATCCCATATTCATTCTTTGTTGTGCCGCGCGCGGCACAACAAAGAATGAGATTAGCACTGACGAACCACCCCTGTTGCGCGGGCATGGGGTCCCTCGCTACTGATTGTCGGGCTCGGAGACCCGACCTACGCGGAGGAATCGCTATTTTCAAAGGAATGAAAACCCAGCCTCTGCGGGCTGGGTTTTCGGTTATTCAATAGTCAAACACCTCTTCTTCAGCACTTGACAAATCGGGTTTGGGAACCCCCCGCCTCTTGTCAGCCTCCCAGATCGCCTCCTTGATAGCGTCTATCACCTCCGAGTCGATACGCTCCCACATGAAGTACTTATTACCCCAGTACGCCACCGGGCGATGAGCTGTTATCGCCCAGATGATGTCCTTTTCAGAAGGAAGCCGACGGGTTACCCTCCCGATCACCTTCACCATCTGCCCGAACTCGTTGCGCTTGACGATGTACTCCGCCCCGCCGAGCGTTACGTAGTCGTTGGGTCGGATAAATATCGGTTTGGGCAAATTTTTAGGTATCGCCATAATCGCTCTCCTGTTTGCTGCCCGCCGGGAAAGCAGAATTAACACTCCCGGCCGCCTCTACCAGTAATAATCGCCCCATTTGAACGGAATGGTGCAGCCGATGTTCTTTAAAATATACTTTACCTGCTCCCATTTTGTCGGACCAAGGTGAATCTCGTACTTTTTGTTCAGGAAGTACCACGAATACTCAAAATTGAACTGTTCCAAGATAACCATCATCGCCTTCACCTGATCCATGGTCTCGAAGATCATTTTTTTCACAGCGTGCCTCCTCAGTCTGTATGTTCCGCTGTGGCTAAGCCTTTTGCGGATTCAGTTTCGTGGGTTTTGCCTTCGCTGCCGCCTTTGCGGTCGTCAGCGGGCGTGGCGAGGGCCTTATGATGACCGTGGCCGTTCGATTTTCCGGGGGAAGTGTCTTTCCGTTTGTAATCGGTTTCATAGAAACCGCTGCCCTTAAAGATCAATCCCGCGCCCTTGGTGACAAGCTTGACTAAACGCCCGTGACAAAGCGGACAATCGCCTTTTGGTTCCGCATGTATGGTTTGGAAGTATTCCGTCTCAAAGCCGCAATCCTGACATTTGTATTCGTAAAACGGCATTGCGTTCCTCCGATGTTTCCCAGCCCTTGGCAACCCGTCCAACGCGGTTTCACCGACGCGGGACGGTATCGCAAACCAGATGGGGAATGCCAAGTCCCACTGGCTCGCCCGAATATATTACGAAAGATTTGGGAAAAGGTTCCCTTTAAATGCTCCTTGGAAACGGCAGAACGGGCGTTCCGCCCGACCGGAGTGGACTGAAAGCCCGCCCGCTAAGGCGAGGAGGAGGCCCGCCTGAGACCTGAAGCCCTACTGCGCCTGAATCGCCGTGATGGCGATGGTATAAACAATATCCTCCACCGAGCAGCCCCGCGACAGGTCATTCACCGGCTTGTTCAAACCCTGCAGCACGGGTCCCACCGCGAGAGCGTGGGCGGAGCGCTGTACCGCCTTATAGGCGGTATTGCCCGAGTTCAGATCCGGAAAGATGAACACGTTGGCTTTTCCCGCCACCAGACTCTCCGGCAGCTTAGTCTTGGCGGTGTCGGGCGAGATCGCAGCATCATATTGAATCGGTCCCTCGACCTTCAGGTCGGACGCATGTTCCTTAACCAGCTTGGTCGCTTCCTTAATCTGCTCAACTTCCGGACCGACGCCGGACTCGCCCGTTGAATATGACAGCATCGCTATCAGAGGTTCGAATCCGAACGCCCGCGCCGTTTGAGCTGATGAGATGGCAATTTCAGCCAGCTCCTGCGCCGAAGGATTAGGATTGACCGCGCAGTCGCCATAGACCAACACTCGATCCTCCAAGCACATGAAGAAAACACTGGACACAATAGAGATGCCGGGCTTGGTCTTGATGATCTGGAACGCGGGCGAAATCGTGTGACGCGTCGTGTGAACTGCGCCCGAGACCAGTCCCTGCGCGTCGCCGAGATGCACCATCATAGTGCCGAAGAAGATGGGGTCGGTCATGGTGTCGCGCGCCTGATCCTCGGATATTCCCTTGTGCTTTCGAAGTTGATAATAGGTTTCCGCATAGCGGTCCAGCGATTTACTCTGGACAGGATTGATTATCTTGGCGCGTTCAATGCGGGCGTCGGAACGGTTGGCGGCCTCCCGGATGGCGTTTTCATCGCCCAGCAGCACGATGTCCGCGACGCTGTCCGCCAGCACCCGCGACACCGCCTTTAAAGTCCGCGGTTCATCCCCTTCCGGCATGACGATGCACCTGCGAAGGTGTTGAGCCCGTTCTATCAGCCCATGCAGAAATACAATGGGCGTCGTCTTGGGCGCGCGTTTCGAATCGAAAAGGTGAAAGACTTCATCGCGGCGGACATAGCGCTGGATGTCCCGGAACACCGATTCAATCTTTTCAGTATCTCCAGCGTACAGCGAAACTTGAAGATTACTGATTCTTACGGTAGTCTCAAATGTATCCCACGGCACCTGCAGAATGGGAATGTTGAATCCGCTGAGACCGCCGAGCAGCTTTTTAATGGGATCGGATGGCTCCAAACCGCCGCACAGCACAATGCCGGAGATGTTCGGGTAGGTTGTCGCCACGCTCGAGACCATCGCTGCCAGCAGCATGTCCTCCCGGTCACCAGGGGTGATTATAAGGATGCCGTCGGTGAATCGTTCGATGGCGTTGCTGATGGTCATTGCGGCAACGCGCGGCGCGGAGGCGAGGTTTTGCAAATATTCCCGCCCGTACATTATCCTTGCATTCAGCTTCCGGGCGATTTCGCCCAGCCGGGGCCGAGCCAGAACCTCATTATAAGGCATGGCCCCTAAAAGCTCGATTTTGTGCTTTTTTAATTCCTCGCTCAGAGAAGCCGTGACTTGGTCGATAACGCTAAGCTCAACCATAGTGACCACCACGCCGATAAAATCGCAGCCCTTCGCATCGAGGGATTCCTTGGCGGCCGTTATGATTTTGATGAGATCGTCGATGGTGCGTTTAGCGCCGCTTGCCACCAACATCACCGGCGCGTCGAGGGTTTTTGACAGATCGGCGTTAATATCCAGTTCCAACGCGGTCAAGGTGCCGGTGTAGTCAGTGCCTTCGATGACCATCTTGTCGCAACTCTCGGCGATCTTATTGTAGGCGCGCAGCACACGCGTCAAGATTTCATCCATCCCGCCGCCTGCCAGAAGCTGCCCCGCCTCGTCCATGTGCAGCGGATTAAGGTCTTCTAAGCTGGCATTTATCTTGAATAAACGCTGAATCGTATCGACATCGGGATCGGTAACACCTGCTGGATTATTGGTTATCGGCTTGAAAAAACCGACCGAATCCACCCGCTGTCTCATCAGATTCATCAGTCCCACGGCAACGGTGGATTTGCCGCTTCGGGATTCAGTGGCAGCTATATATATGCTCTTCATCTATGTGCCTGTTCTTGGTTTAAACTGGAAAGCAGCACTGGACGGCGGTTCCCTAACTGCCAAAGCTAAATCAGCTTCTCTTCCAGCTTAGTTTTCACTAAAGGAGTTACAAAACACTCGATTCGCCCGCCGTGTCGCGCCACTTCCCGCACGATGCTGGAACTCAGGTAAGTGAATTTCTCGTCCGGCATGAGATACACGGTGTCGATGGGAGGCCATTGCTTCCGATTCATCAACGCTATCTGAAACTCATACTCGAAATCGCTCACCGCGCGTAGTCCGCGGATGATGGTCTGCGCTCCGACCGAGCGGCAGTAATTGACCACCAAACCACTCCATTGAGCCACTTCCACCCGGTCAAGACTCGACACCGCATCCCGTATCATCTCCATACGCTCCTCAACCGAAAATAACGGTTTCTTGTCGCTGTTCAAAGCCAGCAGCACAATCACCCGGTCGAAGAGGGTCAAGGCTCGCTCGACAATATCCAGGTGTCCCAAGGTGATGGGATCGAACGTTCCCGGGTAGATGCTTAGCCGGACGCTGTCGCCCACGTCTTTTTCCTTCGCTCTTTTAACTTTTTTCAAGAATATTAACTTAATCAGAAGAGGCCTTCAAAAGCAAGTTCCTCGCGGCAGTGTGTTTTAAGAGGGAAAATTGTTAAAGGAGAATTTATTTCTCGATGAAGGCTCCAAACGGATGCTAAATGTCGTATCTTGTATTAAAGGGTGTATTTTCTGTTGAACATTGAAAAAATGCGCCGAAGACGCATCATTCCAGCGAAAGCTGGAATCCAGAGGGATTTGGGGCTGTATT
>CAZCEM010000228.1:0-4668 GCA_964497555.1 uncultured bacterium | reverse complement strand
TCTCTATTGAGAGTGTCGCCTTCGCTAACTGGAGTGAAGCTGCCGTCATCGTCCAATAGAAAGATGGCTACCGAATCCAACTCGGCGGGCATATGGGACTCCGCCCATAGGAACTCCCCCTGCGGCGTGCGCGCTTCGATGCGGTAATGCCCCAGACTACGGGGAATCAGCGATTCACCAGCCGCCGGAATATAATGCCCGCTGCCGATTTGCTGCGGATCATCCTGAAAATGCAGCGTGTCGATTCCGTCGATCTCGAATATCTTGATCGCCGCGTTTCGAATGCCGTAATCTTCCGGACGGTAATAGACGTCCAGCGGCGCAATTCGCTCCAGCCAGATCTCATCAACCGGCTCACCGTTGACCATGAACGCCGTCAGATACGGCTCGGGATTGTAATCTTCCACCTCCGTTGGAGTATTGTCGCAGCCGATCATTACGTTCAGCGTCATAGCGCTGAGTAACAGCAGAAAGAAAAACTTTGGAATTGCTTTCACGTTAGAACCTCACCTCGTATGAGACCAGCGGGATGATGGGCAGCATCTTGACGTCGCCAATCTGCACGGGATTATCGCTGGTGTCGAAATAACGCATGAAGTAGGGTCGCCGGCTATAGACGTTGTAAATGGACAGCATCAACTGGGCGTTCTTCTTGAACAGCAGATGCTTGTGGGTGAAGGTCAGGTCCAGCCGGTGGTCGGCGGGCAGGCGGTAGTTGTTCATCGAGCCGTTGAGAATCCGCCGCCCTTCAGAATAGTCGTCCGACAGGTCCAGACCTTCGAGCCTCTGCGTGAACACCCCCAACGCCTGCGTGAAGCCCTGCCCGGTGTTGTAGCGCCACGAGCCCGAAACCTCCCACGACCGGCTCAACTGATACATCCCCACGATGATGATGTCATGCCGCCGGTCCCACTTGGGATAATACCAGTCGCCGTTGTTGATAAGCGGGCTGGGGAACTGGCGCTTGGTCCAGGACAGCGAATAGCCGACCCAGCCGCTCCAGCGCCCGCTCATCCGCCGCAGCAGGACCTCCCAGCCGTAGGCCTTCCCTTTGCCCTGCAGAAATGCGTCAGAACCCACTTGACCTTCATCGACCACCGGATTCATGGTGACGACGTTATGCATATCTGTATAGTATGCTTCAGTAGTGAACTCAAGGTCCAGGGGCGCGTCGTATTCCAGTCCAGTCACAATCTGGTCGCTGATGGAGGGTTTCATGGTGCCGTCGATGGGGAACCAGACGTCGAAATTGGAAAGCAAGTCGCCGGCGGTCATGACGTTCATGTACTGCGAGTAACGCCCGCCGCCGAGTTTGACTCGGGTTTTGGAATCGACGTGATAGACCAGCGCCAGCCGTGGATCGAGGTTGGTGTGGTGACCGGCTTCATGGTAATAGAAACGCAGTCCCGGCAATGCTTCAAAACGGTCGGATATTCGCCAGCGGTCTTGCAGGTAGGTGGCGTAGTTGTTGGTGCCGGCGTCAACATGCACCCAGACAATATTTTCGTCTTCTTCGTGGAACAAGCATTTGTATTGGCTTATCCAGAAGCCCATCTTGATTTGGTGGTTCTTTGAGCCGTACATCTCCAGGTCGGACTTGAAGGAGTAGTCATCCAGCTTATCTAAAGCTTTGACGATGAGGATGTTCTCGTTTTCCATGCCGATCTTGGAGAAGTAACGGCTCACCGAGCCTTCAACGCTCCAGAACATTGCGCGCCCCAGCGCGTGGCGCACGCGGGTGGTGAGCGTGCGGTTGCCCCAGCTTAAGCCCATGCGGCTGCGAGTGTCAGCGGCACCGAAGTCGATGTCCAGTTTGTCGGTGCCCCAATAACCCGCCATGGTCAAGGTGGTCTTGGGCGTCAGGTCTAAATTTACCTTGCCGTTGGCGTCATAGAAGTAATAATCCGGCACATCGATGTCGTATGTCGAACGCATGAAATCAAGGACAGGATCGAAGTAGGTTCGACGCGCTGAGAAGGCATACGAGCCTGTCTCTCCCGGCAGGAGCTTACTGGATAAGGGACCTTGGAATGCCCCGCGCGCGGAGACCAAGCCCACCGAAGCCAAGCCCTCGGTTTTCTTGCGGTTGCCTTCGTCAGTGATAATCTCCAGCACGCTGCCGCTGCGTCCGCCGTAGGCTGCCGGGAAGGCGCCTTTCATCAGGTCGATGTGCTTGACAGCATCGGCGTTGAAGGTGCTGAAGATGCCGAACAGGTGATTGGGATTATAGACCACGTTGTGGTCCATAAGGATAAGCGTCTGGTCGGGGCTGCCGCCGCGCACATACAAGGCGGCGCTCATATCGGATCCCGCCTTGACGCCAGGTATAGTTTGCAGGGCGCGCAATACGTCCATTTCGCCGCCCAAGGAGGGCATGACTTTGACCAGCTCCGCTTCCAGCCCCACCTTTGACACTACCGGCGCGGTTCGGTCCAGTTCGGAATTATCCCGCTCAACGGTGACCTCCACCTCTTCGAGTTGAATCGCCGAAGGCGCGATCTGGATGTGCAGCGGCGGGCTGACGCCCTCGTAAGCGACGGCATCCACCTGACGTTCCCTGTAGCCAAGCATTGTAACCAGCAGGCGATAGCCGCCAGGTTGAATGTAGTCTATTGCGAAATAGCCGTCGAGGTTGGTGGAAGCGCCCCGGTCGGTGCCGATGACCCGCACCGACGCCGCCGGCAGCGGCTCGGCGTTGGTGACGTCTTCGACGTAGCCCCTGATGGTCGCCGAGCCGACGGATTGCCCCCAGCCGACGAGCAGGAGTCCCGGAAGGATGAGATTGAGTATCTTAAGCGTCAAAGCCTTTCTCGTTAGGTTGGATTATTGTAAAAAGCCACAGTCCACCTCTTTTGCCTCGTCCACCCTGTCCCTATGGTCCATTCTGTCCCTCGCTTCCCCGGACCGGTGGATTTTTTTAAAAGGAATGGCAATCAGACGTCGGTGCCCTGCTCTTTGTACTCATTGAGCTTATTGCGGAGGGTGCGGATGGAGATTCCCAGGACTTTAGCGGTTTGGGCGCGGTGTCCGTCGAGGGATTTGAGGGTGGAGAGGATGTGCTGCTTTTCAATTTCAGCGAGCGAACTTGGTTCCATGGTGGTGAAAAAGTCCCTTTTCGCTGCGAGGATCTTATTGGAGCTCAGTACTGGCGGCTCCTCGGCGATGAAGAAATGCCGCAGCTCTAATTCTTCGTCGGCGCACATGACCACTGCCCGTTCGATGGAGTTTTCCAACTGCCGAACATTGCCGGGCCACGGCGCTTGCAGCAAGTATTGCAGCGCTTCTTTGGAGATGCGTTCCACCTGGCGTCCGTGCCGCTTGGCGAAGCGGTGCATGAAATGAAACGCCAGCACCGGGATGTCGTCCTGCCGCTCTGACAGCAGCGGCAGCTTGACCGGGATGACATTCAAACAATAAAACAGGTCTTCTCGGAACTTACCCGCCGCGACGGCTTTGTCCAATTCCACGTTGGTAGTGGCGATGAGGCGGAAATCCGTCGAGATGGTGTCATTGGATCCGATACGCTGGAATTCCCGCTCCTGCAGCACCCGTAAAAGTTTAGCTTGCAGCCCGTGCGGCAGTTCACCGATTTCGTCCAGCAGCAGCGTTCCGCCGTGCGCGGCTTCAAACTTCCCGCGGGTGGTGCGGATGGCGCCGGTGAACGCGCCTTTCTCATGACCGAACAGTTCGCTCTCTATCAGCCCTTCGGGCAGCGCGGCGCAATTCACCTCAATGAACGCCCGGTTGGCGCGGGGGCTGTTGAAGTGGATGGCGCGAGCCACCAGCTCCTTGCCGGTGCCGCTGGCGCCTTGCACCAGAACTGTTACATCGGTGGGCGCCACGGTGCTGAGTATCTCATAGATGCGCTGCATCTGTTGGCTGGGGCCGACCAGCTTATCGAATTGGCTGCGTTCAGTGAACCGCTTCAGCCACTGGTTTTCAACCTGCATCTGGCGGTGCTGCAAGGCTCTGAAGAGCTGCAGATCGAGCTGCATCAGGTCGGTTATAGGCTTGGCGATGTAATCGAACGCCCCAATGCGCATGGCTTCCACCGCGCCGGGGATGGTGGCGAAAGCGGTGAGCATGACCACCGGCGTCAGCGGGTATTTGCCCAGTATCCAGCGCAGCAACTCCATGCCATCGACCTTAGGCATGCGGATGTCGCTGATGACGATGTCGAAGGTCTGGCGCGTCATGGCTACCTGGGCGTCGTGTCCATTGGCGCAGATGGTTGTTTCGACGCCGCGTTTCTCCAGCGCTATCCTAAAGAATTCACGGATGCTGGCATCGTCGTCGACAACCAGAATGACGGCGCCTTTCAGGAATTCCTGGATTTTTTCGTGGGATTCGTTTTGCATCAAACGCAAGATAATCGCAGTTTAAGGAAAAATCAACTAATAATTGAAGTTTGAGAGGATTTCTCCGGCATAAACCTTCAAGCCTTGCGGGCAGAATGACTGGCGGGTGACTTTTCTGGAGAAGCTGTGTGGAAGGGAGGTGGATTGGGAAATAGCAATGACAAGGACTATCAGATATTTTTAGCAGATATTTATATTTACGGAATAGACTTGATCTCATATATAGTAAAGTACTAGTGCATTCCTCCCTGCGACCCGAATCCGAACGTGAAGGTAATCGTATAATACAATCCGATGACGCTAAACACCC
>CAZCEM010000227.1:0-4676 GCA_964497555.1 uncultured bacterium | reverse complement strand
GCGTCGGGAGGATCCAGGTCGAAGCGGATGGAAAGGATGCGGTTATGAGATCGAATTAACGCTAAGAATCGGTTCGGTCCAACTTGGAGTATTTGCCCGAACTTTGAAGCCCTATCAATCCAATCCCCGCGAATGTGCATCTGGGTGAGAATCTCACCGGAGGTATCCACCAACGCAACCCACAACCCCTCTCGGCTCATATCGGGATCATCAGCATAGCCCACATAGCCAAAAATCGCAAGAATATCTTCTCGAACTTCAACAATGTGCCGAAATTCACTGCGATCCACACTCCATCCTTCTTCTTTATAATATCGCCACCATATAAAATTACCGTCCTGATCATGTTTACTAATAAAAAGACGCTCTCCGTTGTGCCAGACACTATCTTCATCAATCCAGAACATGTCAGTATATCCCGTAGTATAAATGTCTCCAGAAGAGCTTTCCACTGAATTCAGTGTCCAACCCATATGCGTGTAATAAAATCCGCCATGGGCGTCCCACCAAACACTGTCTAGCAAGCAGTTGCACCACAGAACATCGCCACTGTTCTGATCTATTCTGGCTAAGAAGCCACCAGTGCCATAATCACCTACGGCATCGGGAATAGCGAGACGACCGTTACCATGAACCAAGTAATCTCCATTAACCATTTTATTTATATGACCCATAATCGTATAATAGTGGTCAAATACGAAATAATCTTCAACATCGTATTCCCTCACTGAAGCCACCTCCCGATCCGCATTTATTTTATAGAAAACCAGCTCGACGTCTTCGCGATAATAGCTGACAAAGGCGTCGATTGAACCGTCTTCGTTGATGAATGTGCCTTCGGGATCAGATTCCATACCTTCAGCGAATTCAACAGAAGTGAGCGAATCGTAGTTATCGTCGAGATAAATTAATATTGGGCGCCTGGATTCAATAGACTCGTGTACATTATCAAGTATGTCGGCTAGTCCACCAACCATAATGTAGCCATTCTCGCAAATGAATAGCTGCGAAGCACCGCTTGAACAACTTGAATCTCCATAATTTCTTTGAACGACAAGACTATCAAGGTTTTCAGAAAATTGACCCAACCAACAATAACTTGTACGAAGACCAGGCGTTTGATATTCAAGCTGGTAAGTGCCACAAACCTGGGGATTATTATTCCGGTCAAGATAGAGGGAGGAGAAATATACAGCCCAATATCGATCTCGGGGAGCTAACCCCCGGTTCCATTCCAATACGATTTCGTGTGATCGGCAAGGGATATGACTCCCAATGGTCAAGGCAAGGATTACCCAGAATAAGAGCCTTCCGGTGATGAAGACTCTAAAAGTTTTGCTTAGTTTCGAAATCATTTAAAGCTTCTCCTAACGCCCACAGGACCGACAGTATGCCATTACTGTGGGCATTATTTTTACGTAACAGATAAAGAAATCTGTTACATTACTTTGTAAGTGAAATTGCTTTAACTGCGTTAAGTTGCCCGGCTTGGGCTTTTATGAAATAGCGGCCGGACGGCAGACCTTCCGCGTTCCAGACCAAGCTGTGCGAACCAGCCGTTAACTCCCGGTCGAGCAGACTTTGTATCAGGCGCCCGTTAAGATCGACGATTCTCACTTGCGCCAGTCCCTTTTCGGGAAGCTGAATGGTGATAGCGGTGGTGGAGTTGAAGGGGTTGGGATAAATGGAGCTTATGGCGAAGGTGGAAGGCGCTTCCTCCCCCGCCGCGCCTGCGCCGTTTGGCGTCAATACCACTACCGGCATCTCCAGCGTCGTCTCTGCCAGCCCATCTGAAATCACCAGAGACGGCGTGTAGTTTCCTGTATCCTTAGCGGCGGTTTCCCAGACGAACAAGCCTCGTCCATCGCCGGCGTCGATTAATCTGGCTGAGCGCGGCAGGTCATTATAGATCATGCTCAGCGCCAGCGCGTCGCCCTCGGCGTCGCGAGCCGTCAAGCCAACCTCAATCCGATTGCCAGCCAGTATCTCGATCCGTTCCGGCGGATTATCCCATTCTGGAGCCAGATTTTCACTGCCGACGCCAACCAGTGAGATCAGCAGCTCCGGATCATCGCCGTCATCGCTGAAGATGGTCAACTCGCCGACCGTTTCCCCTCTTTGCGCGGGATGAAAGACCACCCCCACATCGAGCGACGATCCTGCGGCGATGGTGTACTGCTCTTCGCGGTAGTAATCCGTTATCTGCCACAAACCCACCGCGTCGCCGGCGCCATCGATGGTGCCGTAGATATGCCGCAGCGGCGGATCCCAATCCGAGGTCACGCCTAAGCCTCCTCCCGCGCGGCCGTC
Source organism: uncultured bacterium (assembly GCA_964497555.1). Classification (GTDB taxonomy): domain Bacteria; phylum Electryoneota; class AABM5-125-24; order Hatepunaeales; family Hatepunaeaceae; genus CAZCEM01. The sequence continues at coordinate 2,366 of CAZCEM010000227.1, read as the reverse complement.
CTCCAATTCCGACCTCAGAGCCGGATTGACTTCACGCATTTCGCCGGTTTCCGGATTGTATCCAAACAGCGCCAGGGGATTCTCCTCGTCGCTGCCGAAAATCAGCAGGTTGAAGCCCCCTTCGGCTTGAGCATCCCAGGCGAGTCCGTATATTCGCACAGTTTGAGGTAACGGACGCGCCTGCAATACCTCACCCTCGGCGGTCATAGTATAAAGCGCGGACGCAATGTCGGAAACCCACAACAACTGCCGCTCCGGATCCCACGCCAGCGAGCGGGTAACATCCAGCGGTCCCTCGAATTGGTGGACGAGTTCCCCTTCGGTTGTGAAGCCATAAATCCTCCTGCGGTCAGCGCCCCACAGCAATTCCCCATCCCAGGTCAGGTCCCGCATCCCCCAGGGAGACTCCGCGAACTGCGCGAAGCGGCGCTGCTCCCGCCCCTGGTCGTCCAGCACATAGATCCAGTTTTCCGCCTCGCGGTTGGCGCCGCCGGTGACGTAGAAGGAGCCTTCGACGTACTCCACGCCGTTGATGCACTGGTCTTGCAGGGCTTCGCCGACGTTGAACCAACCGTCCAGCCGCCAACGGCAGGAGGCTTCTGTCAAGGAGAAGGCTTCCGCGTCATCAACCGCCAAGCCTTCGATATGAAGAGGCCACTGCCCAGCATTGGAGATGGTCAAGGGCCATTCGACAGCCCGGCCGACGGCTACGTTGCCGTAGTCATGCGCCTGATCCCCTTCCGGAACCTCGATGCTGGGAAAGCCCAGCGCGTCCGAGCAGTCAAACACGCTCAAGCGGTTTCGACCGCCCACGTAAGCCAGATTGTCGCGGACGACCACCGAGCAAGCGCCGTCTTCCGGGGTGTACCAGGCGGAAGGACGAGGATCAGCTGGTTCGGAAATATCGATGATGCTGAGGGCGAAATTGGCGGTTACAAACAGATTATCGCCAGAAATGGCGATGTCCATGGGGTTGCTGTAACCCGAGGTTGGCAGGTCTTCGAGGCGGGCTATCTCACGGGGATTTTCAACGTCGGAGATATCGAGAAAAAACAGGACGGAACCACCTGCGCCATTGTCCCGCGCAGCGCCAACATAGGCATAGTTGCCATCAACGACGACCTTATTTCCAACGTAAGGTTCCAGATCGAATTCGCTTTCGACCGCAGGTCGGAGCGGGTCTTCCAGCGAGATTACGAAAAGATTACCGCTGGTTGCCAGCGCGTAATCGCCTGCCAGCGCCAGTGACATGCCGAGATAGTTTCCATTCAGGTTCAAACGTTGACCAACTTCCTGAGTTCGCGGAGGATCATTCACATCGAAGACGTGAAAGGTGCCTCCGGCGCTCAGCACGAAGGCATAATCACCGTCTAATTGAATATCACGCGCGCGAGCGTTGCCCATTTGAACATATCCGTACTGGAATACTCCTTCCGGATTGCGAATGTCGGAAAAGTCGCCAATATTGAAATTCATGCCCCGGTGAGCTACATAGGCGTAGTCGCCGCGCACCTTGAGACCGAGCGAGTATTGGTCGCTTCCTCCGAAGTCCCACCGCCCCAATCTCATCGGATTCTCTGGATCGGAAACGTCAATTGATGACACCGAGCCTGTACCTTGAACAAAGGCATACTGGTCTTGCAGTACGGTCACATAACCGTTGCCTTGATTCAGGTTTGCGGTGGCTCCCACCAGCCGGATGTTCAGGGAATCCTGAGTCAAAGCGGGCGAAAAAACCGCCGTCAGCAACAGCGCCGCTGAAATAAAATAAAACATCGCTTTCATCTTTGCCTCGACACTAATACCGTGATTGTTCATTTGCGCGGAGGAGTTGGTGAGTTCAAGCAGCCCATAGTATCGACCGCGATGACGCCGTTGGCCTTACCGCCATACTCGAAGATAGTGTAGTCGGCTTCGAGGACGCCCTCGTAAGTCCCGGCGCCATTGAGAGACACGCCTCGTAACTCGCCTTTGCTGGTGCCGGAGTAGTTGGTGAATCGAACATACGAGTTGCTGGATCCGTCGCAGACCAGAGCGCCTCCCGCGTTGATGATCGGATAGGACACGAGGTCGCCGTCGTAGTCGTAGTCGAACGTGACCGTGACGCCGACTTCAAGGGTGAGGGTGGAATCGTCGGGGACGTAACAGTCGCCCGCGATGACGTAGGTGTTGCCGGATGGCCAGTTGCTCCAAAGCCCGCTGGCCGCGGTCAAATCCATGTCAGAGCAGTCTTCGCCAAAAATGTACGTCGCTCCCATCGCCTCGCCCGGCGCTAAGAGAGAGCCAGAAAGATCGCAGCCGCCGCGAACGGCCGCCGGTTAAGGGAACATTGGGACAGGATCATTTTACGCCTCACTGGTTAATTG
>CAZCEM010000226.1:0-4699 GCA_964497555.1 uncultured bacterium | reverse complement strand
TATGAAAACTTCCGCGACTTTCCATCGGCAGCGCAGGACTCCATGCACGTGGGGGACGGACTGAAATCCGCCCGCAAAGAGAAAAGGGCAGTTTTCTAGGAAATGACAGCGAATGACCAAATGAACTTGAATCCCGTAATACTGTAACGGCCGCGGAGGGGGATTTTCCCTGAAGTGGGCGCTGACCTCTTGCAAGGCGGGTTGCACTCGCCTGTCATGTGTTCACATCAATCCATTTAATTTATTAAATAATACGCCTTAATGCAAACAAGTGAGACCTGTGATAGGTGGTTGGCTGAGTGCTTAAGCTCAAAGCGGGAGATATGGACTGTATGGAACGGGGTGGATGGAAGCTGTTCTCATCGTTTATTGCAGTGCGACCGAAGGGCGGTTCATTTGAATTTAGTGCATTGTTATTGTGAAAAATGGCTCAACATTTCGAGACTCTTTTCAAATCGTCGTCGATAACAGGCAAACAAGACTTCGCTCAGAACTTGCGAACGCTTGTTGAAGGATATATATTACAGCCTAAATGCCCTTTCAAGATTTGTTTGGGTCGCAATGCGCCGTTTTCTCCCGTTCCTGAGATGGTTTAAAGGCTGCACTCTGGTCAACCTCCGGTCCGACCTCATATCCGGATTGACGGTAGCGCTGGTTCTCATCCCCCAATCAATGGCCTACGCCCAATTGGCGGATCTGCCCGCTTATTACGGTCTTTATGCCGCGTTCCTTCCGCCGATTATCGCGGCTATGTTCGGTTCGAGCAACCAGCTTGCCACGGGACCGGTTGCGGTAGTGTCGCTGATGACATCGACGGCGCTGGCGCCTCTCGCCACCGCCGGCAGCGAGTCCTTCATCGCCTACGCCATCCTGTTGGCGTTGATGGTGGGTGTGTTCCAATTCCTGTTGGGAGTGCTGCGGCTGGGCGTCATCGTTAATTTCCTGTCGCATCCGGTGGTCAACGGCTTCACCAACGCCGCCGCTTTAATAATCGCCACCTCGCAATTATCTAAGCTGTTCGGCGTCAGCGTTCCCAGCGCCGAGCATCACTATGAGATCGTCTATCGCACCATCGTCGCGGCTGTCCATTCCACCCACCTGCCTACGCTCGGCCTCGCCGCGCTGGCGTTTGGCATCATGTACACGCTTCGCAAGATAAACCGCAAGATACCCGACGTGCTGATCGCAGTGGTGGTTACATCGCTGCTGTCCTGGGCGCTGAGATACGAGCACAATGCCAAAGCCGCCCTTGAAAACATACCGGACAGCCCCGTCATCGAGACTATCAGCCAATACAACCGGACTCTCGACGAAATCGCCGCCAAGATGACGGAACGAGTGGAGATAGGCGCGGAAGCCCAGGCTGAGGAGGAGCAGCACGGAAAGCGCTCAGTTGAGGCCTTGCAGTTCAATCATAAGCTGTCCCTCATCGACCTGTATGTTGAGGAACATAAGCAGCGGGCGGCTGACCTGCAAAGCACACTGCAGCGCGCTCGTTTTGTCAAAACGGTTTCCGAGCCGCCCGAGTTCTATTTAATTGATAAAGCCCCCCCGGCGTGGAAGTCGAGAGGCGTCTGTGTCAGCTGAAGGTCGGCGGCGGCAAGCTGAAGCCCGAAGCTCTCACGATGATTGGCGGGGGAGCGGTTGTGGGCACAATTCCCAAAGGTCTGCCGGAATTCACGGTGCCCCAGGTTAAGTTGAGTCTTATCCTGCGGCTTTTCCCAATGGCGGTGGTCATCTCGCTGCTGGGATTCATGGAAGCCATCTCCATCGCCAAAGCCATGGCAGTGCGGACGGGGCAGCGGCTTGATCCCAACCAGGAACTCATCGGGCAGGGACTGGCAAACATCGTCGGTTCATTTAGCAGCAGCTATCCGGTCTCCGGCTCGTTCTCCCGCTCGGCGGTCAACATCCAGTCCGGCGCGGTGTCAGGCATCAGCAACGTGTTCAGCAGCAGCGTGGTGATGATAATCCTTCTGTTCCTGACGCCGCTGCTGTATTATCTGCCCCAAGCCTGTCTGGCGGCAATCATCATGATGGCGGTAGTCGGCTTGCTGAACGTGCGCGGCTTCATCCATGCCTGGCGCGCTCAGAAGTACGACGGTATCATCGCGGTGGTGGCTTTCGTCTGCACGCTGGCTTTCGCGCCGCATCTGGACAAGGGCATCATGATCGGAGTGCTAATGTCCATTGGATACTTCCTCATCAGCAACATCAAGCCCGACATGGCTATCCTGTCGAAATACACCGACGGCACCTACCGCAACGCCGACCGCCGGAATCTGGAAAAATGCAAGCACATTGCGGTGGTGCGCTACAATGACTCGCTGTTCTTCGCCAATGTCAGCTATCTGGAGGAGAAAATCCTCGATCTGGTGCAGAAGATGCCGGAACTCAGGCACGTGCACATCGTCGGCAACGGCATCAACGAACTGGACGCCTCCGGTGAGGAAACCTTGTCGATGCTCATCAGCCGGCTGCGGGAGGCGGGCTACGACGTTTCTTTCAGCGGCTTGAATGACGTGGTGCTCGACTGCCTGACCCGGACGCATCTGTACGACAAAATAGGCGAGGATCACATCTTCGGCAACGTGGCGCTGGCGCTGTGGAGCTTCTGGGAGCACGCCCACAAGCGCTCGACCGAAGAGCGCTGCCCGCTGGTGGACGTATGCTTCAAGGGCGTCGCTGTGGATCCGGAGCTGTCGAAGAAGATGCGGGAGGCCGATGAGAAACTGCATGGTAACCAGACAAAGTCGCATTATTAAGGGGTGCATTTTCTTTTTTACATAAGGATGTAATGCGTCGAAGACGCATCATTCCGGCGGAAGCTGGAATCCAGAGGGATTTGGGGTTGGATTCCCGCTTGCGCGGGAATTGTCATGGTGGCTTCTCCACCACGGAAGATGAAAATAGCAGCAACCGCAGGGTGCGGACACCCTGCGGCACACTGGCGGTCAGGCTAGGCTGCGGCAGATTGGCGGTCGGGCTCGGAGGCCCGACCTACGCGTCGCAGGCGCTATTTTCTGGGAAATGACAGCAGAGAGGTTCGTAATGAGAGAGGTTCGAAATGACAGAGGTTCGTAATGACAATAGAGAGGTTCGTCGCAGTTCGGTTTTGAAATTATCGGGCAGACTCTTTCAGTCCGCTCTGCGCGGGCGCGGAGTCCCGCGCTACCGGTAGGACGGGGGTCCCGCCCGTCCATTGGGCGGACTGAAAGTCCGTCCTCGTCGGACTGGAAGCCCAACCTACGCGTTACCCAGGTCCATTTTCCAGAGAATCCCATGCCCATCGTTACCATATTCAGCGGGCTTTATTGTTCCGGCGAGGAAATCGCCGCCGAAACCGCCCGTCAGTTCAACCTGCAGCCCCTCGCCGAGCGGCTGCTGGAGGAAACCTCCTCGCGTTACAAAATCAAGCCGGCAAAGCTTCTTAAAGCGATGATGGAGAGAACCCCCAATCCCAGCAAGCTGTCCAAAGACCGGCGTCAACAAATCTCCTGGCTGCGGAGGACTCTGGCTGATTTTCTCATCGAAGATAATCTGTTGTTGCACGGCTTCGCAAGCCACCTTATCCCGCTGGGGATCCCGCAGTTGCTGCGGGTGTGCCTCATCGCCAACCACGACTACCGCGTCACCGTTGGCGCCGCGCTGGATAAAATATCCGCCAAGGAAGCCGCCCAAAAAGTCAAAAAAGCCGATGAGCTGTCATTCGAGTGGGTTCAACTGTTGCGGTATCATGACCCTTGGGATGATGACTTGTACGACATAGTGATACCCATGCACGAGACCTCCGTCGAGCAGGCAGTAACCATCATCGGCGAGAACCTCGCCAAAGATGCCGTCAAGCTGACCGATTACGGGCGCGCGACAGCGCAGGACTTCATTCTGGCTGCCGAGGCAGCGGTGGTTCTGAACGACAAGGGACACGACGTTGCTGTCACCGCCGAAAGGGGGCGGATTACAATCATTCTTAACACCTACACCCTGCGGCTGGAACAATATGAAAATGAGTTGAAGGAACTGGTCAGGCAGTTGAACGGCGTTAAGGAGGTTAATGTCAAAGTGGGACCGCGTTACAATCCCCCCTCAATAAATCCGATGGGCAGCTTTGAGCTGCCGCCCCGGATGCTGCTGGTGGATGACGAGAAGGACTTCGTCCACACCCTGTCCGAGCGCCTGCAGACCCGCGACCTGCAGACCGCTGTGGTCTATGACGGTGAAGAAGCCCTATCCTACGTGAACACCGACGACCCCGAGGTCATCGTGTTGGACCTTAAGATGCCCGGCATCGACGGGCTGGAGGTGCTGCGGCGGGTGAAGCGCACCCATCCGCACGTGGAAGTCATCATCCTCACCGGGCACGGCAGTGACCGCGAGCGGGACATCGCACTGGAACTGGGCGCCTTCGCCTATCTGCAGAAACCGGCCAACATCGACATGCTGGCTGAGACCATGAAGCAAGCCTATCAGAAGGTGCGGGAGAACAAGCTCAGGATGGGAAAGGCGTAACTCAACACAACTGTCATTCTTGAGTGCTTTGAAATTAAAAGGGGATGCTCTAAAGGCGCGTCTTTGCGCGCCCTGCGAAAGCGGTGGGAGACAGTCTCAAGCGAAAACGCTATGCTGCAAGCGGCGCAGCAAGTTAAGGGGTGCATTTTCTCTTGAACATTGAAAAAATGCGTCGAAGACGCATCATTCC